>JASJDI010000019.1 GCA_030065155.1 Xenococcaceae cyanobacterium MO_188.B29 | reverse complement strand
TCTGAAACTATGATTCGAGTTGCTATGATTCGTCTTATGTTAAGAAGACTGGCATAATCTCATACTTTTCAGACATCCTCTTACAAGTTTTTGATGAGTCTGATTTTAATTCAGCATAGTTTTTGGGGAACAATACAATTGATTCTTAGACTTGAAGCTTTTCCTATCGAATTTTTCACCTACAGAAATAACTATTGAGTCACAATAAACAACATTTGAAACCCGCCGATAATTAACTAGCAAAATTCTATGACCGCGCAATTAATATCTACCATATCTACTCCTATCAAAGATTTAACAAAATTACCCCAGCATATAGCCATCATTATGGATGGGAATGGTCGCTGGGCAAAAAATAAGGGATTACCCAGAATAGAAGGACATCGACGAGGAGCTAATACTCTTAAGGAAATACTACGATGCTGTAAAAATTGGGGAATCAAAACTCTTACCACCTACGCTTTTTCTACCGAAAATTGGGGTCGTCCTTTGACAGAGGTAGATTTTTTGATGGCTTTGTTTGAAAGATTATTACGGAAAGAGTTAGCAGAGATGAATGCTGAAGGGGTATGTATTCGCTTTATTGGCGATCTCTCTCCTCTTCCTCAATCTTTGCAACAATCAATGTACCAAGCTATGGAAACAACCAAGAATAATCAAGCTGTCTATTTTAATGTGGCGATTAACTATGGTAGCCGTCTAGAAATTGTTAAAGCTTGTCGTAGCATAGCCGAAAAAATTGAACAAGGAGAACTTAAACCAGAAGCGATCGATGAAAGTTTATTATCTGAATATCTGTATACTTCTGATAGTCCCGATCCTGACTTGCTCATTCGTACTAGTGGAGAAATGCGCTTGAGTAATTTCTTGTTATGGCAAATGGCTTATACAGAGATTTATATAACCGAAACTCTTTGGCCTGATTTTAATCAGCAAGAGTTACTCCAGGCTCTAGAATCTTATCAGAAACGCGATCGTCGCTTCGGTCGAAAAGTTTCTTAGAAATAAAGGAGTTAGGTATTAGGTTAATCAAAAACCTGATACCTACAATTTGAATCTTAACTAGAAAATGATATCTGCCAGCAGCTTATGGTCTAGTGGCAATTAATCCGAAAACAAATAGTAAAGTAAATGTAAAAGATATTATCAATACATTTAAAGTTTTCTTGATAGATAAAATTAACTTTTCTAGATTACGAATACGATTATTTACATCTCTGAAGTTAAATTTACTTTCTTGTAATTCTGCAAAGAATCTACTTCTATCTAGCTTTTCATCTATTATTTGGGCTTGATTTGTGATTAGCTGTTTTAACCCAAAACTATTACTGAGATCGGACTCCACCTTCGCTAACTTAGATAAGTATTTTTCTACTAGTTTGTTTTCTAGATAAAAATATCCTTTTTGAGCATGGTAAATTGCTTTTACGATTTCTTCATTGGAAGTGTTTTTGAGTAAGTAACCCTTCGCACCTACATCTAAAGCAAAATTAAGATACTTATCGTTGTCACTTGTAGTAAATACTATGACTTTAGTATCGGTAAATTTTTTACTGATTACTTTTGTAGCCCTTAACCCATTCATAATAGGCATATTAATATCCATGAGTACTATGTCGGGATTTAGGGTTTGTACTTGTTTAATCGCATCTTTGCCATTAACAGCAGATCCTACTATTTGTAGATCTCTGTGCTGCTCTAAGTTTACCTTTAATAGCTCGCGAATAGTTTGTTGATCGTCAACTATAAGAATACTAATCATTGATTTAAACGAAATTAGAACAATTGAACGGTGATAAAATCAATCAACTTTTATTGTTTGGGGTTTTATCACTATTTAGAAAGTAATAAATAGTATTTTTTAGCTTTCGGCTATTAGATCCCTATTTATGCAACTTAAATGGTTATAATTCTAGTTTTTGTCAGTTTTAGGTGGCTCATGATAGCTGTAAGCCTTAGTTCTTCAATTCTTTGTTAGTGAAGAAATGTCAATTATTTAAAAAATACTAAGAAATAATAAAAATCTTAATTTATAATATACTATGACGAAGGTAAAAAATATAGTAAGCAGAAAAAAGTAATTTTACCGTGAAAGTTTGGTAAAATGATAGGCCAAGTATGTTTACTCTTGAAGTCAGATAAATTTTTCAAAGTATTGGTGACAAGTTAAAGAAAAATATTACCTGTCGACTACATATAGTGTTGGGAATATAACTTATTTTTTATCTTGATTAGTTAATTCTGTTGTCTTTTCCAGTTCGGCTAAAATTTCTGCTTTTTCTGCAGGAGTAACAGAGTATTCAAGACTCAAAGATTTTATTGCTTGTCTCTCTTCGGTAAAGACATCAGCCATAGATTTTTTGTGTCTGACGACTTGTAGTAGTTCTTTTCCTAAACCTTTAGCGGTACGACGATGTCTACGTTTGACTAATCCCTTAATTCGGTTACGGAAACCTTGTAAGCGAGCAAAATCTTCGCGGGTTCTTTGCTGGTTAGGATCGAACAAACTGGGGTTTTCGATCCCTAGTTCTGTTAATATTTCTTGGTGATCGCGATCGCTTATATCCAACTCCATACGCATTTGTTGTAATATTTCTAGGCTACTAGCAGAATTGACATGACCTTCTTCTAGCGACTCTTTTAACACCCCTTTATAGGCTTGAATTCGTTTTTCGTGGGTAAAACTAGGGAGAATCTTAGCGAGAACGTAAACTTCATTAGAGTTGAGTTTTTCCAAGGATTTTCCTTCTAAAAATTGGGTAATATCTAAATCAAGTTTACTCAGTTGCTTACGAAGACGAATAGTAAGACACTCTCGGAAATAAAGTTCTGGACTACGTCCCCAGGTTCGATATAACCACAGAGTACTAACAAAAACAATAAATATACTAAACAAAAACTGTACTGATAGAGGCATTAAGTTCAGAGTAGAAGTACTACTACCCCACCAAAAACCACCCCATAAAAAAATGAGATTAAAGACAAAGAAAGTGCAGAAGGTAAATAACTGGTGTTGAATTATTTCTGGGGAAATATCTCGATTTTTGTTCCGCAGATAAACCTTGTATGCTTTTTCCAATTTTAGACCAAGCCAATAACTAGCCCAAGTGAAAAAACCCAGAGTGAGGGGAACAGCTACTAACTTGGGAATAGGAATGGGAGTGTCAAAGATATAAAAACCAGGATTAAATAGGGTACTGAGCAGATTTTCTTCATGAGTCCAAGCTCCAGAAAAATAGTAATCCCAGTTACCTGCATACAGATAGTAGTAAAAATAAAAGCTAAAAACTAAGCCAATATAACCATAGTAGATTAGCTTGCGGTCTGGTTTTTTGATTCCATCCCAATAGGTTCTTTCCGCATCAATATCAATACAAGGAGTTTGACAAGCAACACAGGCACTTTGTTCTTTCCCGTCAGCATCGATAACACGACACATGGATTGAGTAATAGTTTTATGAGGATTTTCGTGGGCAGTACTGGTAAGTAGTCCTCTGGGTTCAGCATAAATTTTTTGCACTGGTGCCATAGGACAAAAATAGTTACACCAGGTTTTGCCCTCATACAAATAGCCAACTAATATTGCTAACCCAATAGTCAGGAGAAGGAAAAGAGCTAAGAGCCAACCCCCCGTGTTAATAAATAGTATGCGAGTACATAGACCTAGATAAAGTAATCCAAACTGAAGATATAAATAGTTGCGAGCTAACCAAGAATTCTTAGGTACTTTCGCTAATCTGTAGCTAACTTTGCCTGTGTGGGGATCAACTCTTTGCTGTTTTCTTTGAATTTTTAAAGCGCGGGGAAGTTGAGAAACAAAAGATAGAGGACAAATTCGTCGCCACAACTCATGTCCAAAAACTAACAAAATAATAAGTGAGAGGGGAACTATCATTGACCAAAATATCTGTGCAGCGATCGAATGAGGTTTGGCTTCTAGACATACTCCCTGTAATTTAATACAGATATTGGGGTCTTCTCGGAAGGGACTGAGGGTATTGTGGGGTTCAGTTAACCAAGGAGAGATGGGATCGTATACAAACATCACAATTAGGAGCAGCCAACTAATTGTTAGTAGCCACCTAACACGATGCATTTGTTTTTCAGAAATTTTATTCAACATAAATTCAACCTAATTAGCATCAGTTTTTGCAAAATTAGGAATCTTAATTAAGGACGGTAAAAACACCAAAAACCTTATAAAATAAAGTTTTTAAGCATAATTGATTGACACCCATTAAAAATATCTAGATTGACGATAGTGTCACTCTTGCTCGCTCTGCCTCTACCTAGAAGATATACGTAAGTGAACAATTTTGCTTGAGGATAATCAAGAACAAAGAGTATATAAATTGACGTTAATACTTAAGTGATGAGTTCAATGCTCAATGTTCTAAATGTTTCTGGGCATCTTGAAATAAATATAAAACTTTTAGATTTTCCCTTAATTCTTGATAATGCGGATACTCAAGCCTCGCTTAATCTGCTAGATAGAAGACTCATACTAAATCCTGTTTAGATAGGATACTAAACGGTTGGGAAAGTCAGGATTGAATCTCTTCGCCGACGCGGGGCGGAGATTCTAGTTATTAGTTCTTAGTTATTAGTTATTAGTTCTTAGTTCTTGGTTAATCGGTGAGCCACTGCGGTCTTGGGCTTTGCCTAAGTGAAGCAAGTGGCGAACCCGTAGGGTCTGAGGTCTGATCGATAAATAAAACTAAAAGCGCGTGAGATGCGCGGAGGTTTCCTCCGCAAGCATAATCACGTAAGAAACTAACTACTAAAAACTAACTACTAAAGGAATGCCTGTGCATGGCAGGGCTTGAAACCCCCGTTCACAAGGGTCAGAAAGGTTTTAGCTGAATCAGTAACAGTATACTTTGAGGTCGAGGGATGCTCTCGGCTAGAGAGCATATCCATCCGAACAGTATTGAGGCGTAGAGTATGTCAAACTTGAGCAAGATAACGATGGATAAACTGAACACAGATAGAGCCTTCCCCTACACCAGAGGCAACTCTTTTAACTGAACCATGACGGACATCACCCACTGCAAAGATACCTGGAACATTAGTTTCTAGGAGATAGGGATCGCGCTCTAAAGACCAACCTATAGGCTTATTGTTTTTACGGGGTAAATCTGAACCTGTAAAGAGAAAGCCTCGCTCATCTCTGGCTAGAATACCATCGAGCCAATCAGTGTGAGGAACAGCACCAATAAAAATAAAGAGAGAATTGGCAGCTACTGTTTTGGTTTCGCCAGTAAGAGAATTTTGCAAGACAAGGGTATCTAAACTAGTTGTTCCTTTAGCTTCAATGACACTAGTATGAGTTTGTACCTGAATATTGTCTGTTGCTCCAATTTGATCGATGAGGTACTGAGACATACTCTTAGTTAAGGAATCTCCTCGCACTAACATATTAACTGTTCGAGCATACCGAGAAAAATACATAGCTGCTTGCCCTGCCGAATTTGCTCCTCCAACTACGTAGACATCTTCACCGCTACAAGCTAAAGCTTCGGTTTGAGCAGCACCATAATATACTCCTGCTCCAGTAAACTGGTCGATTCCTGGCACTTGCAGTCGTCTCCAAGATACACCAAGAGCGAGAATTAGAGCATGACAGCTAATTTCTGTACCATTGCTGAGGGTGATAATGCGGTAGTTCTTATCAAGACGAACTTGTTTAGCTTCTTGGGGAGTGAGAATTTCCACTCCAAACCGTTTAGCTTGAGTTACCGCCCGTCTCGCTAGATCCCCTCCACTCAAACCGACAGGAAAACCGAGATAGTTTTCAATCCGAGAACTTGTTCCCGCTTGTCCCCCAGGAGCTTCTCTTTCTACTGCTACAGTTTTTAATCCTTCGGAAGCTCCATATACTGCTGCTGCCAATCCTGCTGGTCCTCCACCAACAATGACTAGATCGTAGAAAGGTTTTTCTGCCTGAGTTTTTAAACCAATTTTCTCTGCTAGCTCAATGTTAGATGGTTTAGACAAATGAGAACCATCGGGAAGCAGTACTAGAGGAAAATGGGGATTTTCTAGGTTGGCAAAATCAATTAATTCTTTTGCCTCTGTTTCTTGTTCAATATCCAACCAACGATAAGGAATTTGGTTTCTGGCTAAGAAATCACGAATTTGGTGGGAATGGGGTGACCAACGATCGCTAATAACTCTAATACCTTTGAAGGGGGGATGAAAAGAGGCTTGCCAGTCATCAAGTAAATCATTTAAGACTGGATAGAGTTTTTCTTCTGGTGGATCCCAAGGTTTGAGCAGATAATAATCTAACCTAGCATTATTAATTGCCTGAATAGCTGCATCGGTATCGGCATAAGCTGTTAGTAAAACTCTTTTAGCTAAAGGAAATACTTGTCCTGCTTCTTCTAGCAAGTCTACTCCTGTCATCTTCGGCATTCGTTGATCTACGAGGAAAAGGGCAACCGTATCATCACGTAGTTTGAGCTTTTGGACGGCATCAAGAGCAGATTGACCAGAATCTGCCCGTGTAATCCGAAAGCGATCGCCATATTGCCTCCGTAAATCCCGTGCTACTGCCTGTAAAACATCTGGATCGTCATCTACAGTCAAGATAGTCGGTTTAGCCATGAATTTATCCGTTATTATCTTACGAGTTATCTATTGTAAATTATCCTTTATTTTTTAGTAACAGAACTGTTAACAACCAAACAAATTTATTTCTCGTCTTTCTTGTCTTCCTAAACCGATTAATTAGGATTTATGCAAGAAGTATATTGAAGTATGCATCTCTGATTAGAAAATCACTATAAATCAATTATTTTTGTTTTTTTAAAACGACGAGAACTTCTTGTTCATAACTCAGGTTAAAATTAGATAGTTAAGTAAAAACACTTACATATTTATACTTAATTTAGTTGTTAATCTTGGTTTATCTCTTCAAAGAGAATGATAGACAACTAAATAAACCTCTTGTATAAATAAATTTCTGGTTGGGTAAGACAAGCAGTCGGAACGGGCGTGAGGGTTACTCACAACCAAGCAAGCCGACCAACAGAGGTGGATAAGAGAGACAAGGAAGATACGGGAGACAAGGAGGAGAAGCGGTGCGACCCTGCGGGCAGACCCCCTTCGGGTTTAGCAGTTGCTTATGGGGGAAACCAACGCCAGTTCCCTGCGACGGGAAAACCGTCTTCAGGACTGGCTCCCCAAGACCGCACTGCTTCTCCTCGTCGGACGGGGCGTATAAACTTTGGAGGAGACCTCCAAAGACAGCCCCTCCGCAAGACGCAAACGCCAGTTCCTTCAAGCGGTGCGACCCCGCGTCGGCGCAAGAGGTGCGACCCTGCGCCACCTGAGGGCGCAAAGGAACGCGCACCGAGGGGAACCCGCCCAACGGACTGGCTTGGGAATGCTGCCAAGAGAGGCGAGGTTTCCTCGCTATCACGAACGCGCACCAAGAGAGGAATAAATTTCTTCCCATACTTCTCACACTTCCTATACTCCCTACTCTTCTTCAACCAATCACTTTAGGACTTATGCAAGAAATCTAATATAGTTATCTTTTTTTAAATAAAAACTTATTCTAATGAATCAAAATTTTATTCCTGAGTCCAATAGCGAGCAATATAAAATGAAATCTGAGTTTAATAGTAATAAAACCAATATAAAGCAAGCTTTAACTAATATTTCTAAGCAATTTAAGCCTCCAGAGGAAAAATCAACGGATTCATTGTTAAACCTAACAACAGTAGAAGAAGACGTATTAAACGGAAGTAATACCGATTTAGAAACAGACTCAGAACATAACTTAATTCGCAAGCTGTCCCAAAAGCAGTTAAAGATCAAGATAGTTACCATCTTGACAAGTGCGGTAGTAATGTTACCAATTCTAATTTTAGGAACAGCAACCTATTATTTTGGTAATAAAGCAATTAATCGACAAGCGGTTTTGGCAAGAAGAACAGATAACACTGGTATTAGTCAGATAGAATTAGCCAAACAGAGACAGCTATTAGCAAATCTATTAATTGGAACTGGAACAACAGCTTTAATGGCTGGTATCTTCACTGCTTTTGTTGCTAATCGTACTTTTCGCTCAATGATGAAACGCAATACTGTCATTGTCAAACCCAAAGCAGAACCGAAGCAAATCAACCCTCAAAAGTCCCTATCCCAATTCTTAGATTATCTCAACCAATCTTTCGATCGAGAAAGTATTATGAGCGCAACAGTAGAGGAAGCCCAAAGATTATTAGAATGCGATCGAGTAGTTATTTATCGATTTAACCACAATAATTGTGCTGAAGTAATTGCTGAAGCATTAGTCCCAGGCTGGATTAAAGCTATTGGTCTGACTATGAAAGACTCTTGCTTTGAAGCTGACTACAAGGAAAAATACCTGGATGGTAGGGTCAAGATCGTAGACAATATTGACGACGTTAACCTAGAACCTTGTTATGTCGAACAACTAAAAAAATTAGATATCAAAGCGAATCTAGTCGCGCCCATTATTCATCAAGAAAGATTATTCGGTTTATTAGCAGCCCATCAATGTTCTCAATCTCGTGCCTGGCAACCCAATGAAGTGGAATTGTTAACTAGATTGGCTCAAAGGGTGAGTTTTGTCTTAGACAATACCAAACTATTGGCTGAATCTAAGCTGCTTAAAGAACAAGCAGAAACAGAAGTTCATTGGACTCAGTGTCTGACTGATGTAGTGAGGCATATGCGTCAATCTGTCAACGAACAAGATATTCTTGATGTGGGTGTAGAAGAAGTACATCGAGTTTTAAATTGCGATCGCGTAGTAGTCTACAGTTTGAATGAAGATAACTATGGAGTAGTCATAGCTGAATCAGTAGCTCCTGGTTTTACCAGAGCTTTAGGTCTGACTATTGAAGATCCCTGCTTTGAAGCTAGATACCTAGAACAGTATCAAAACGGTAGAGTAAAAGCGCTCGACAATGTTTATGAAGCAGACATGATGGCTTGCTATCTAGAGCAACTAGAAAAGTTAGAAGTTAAAGCCAATTTAGTCACGCCCATAATTCATGACAATCAGTTATTTGGATTACTAGTAGCTCATCAGTGTGCTAATCCCCGCAGTTGGCAACAGCAGGAAATCCTGTGGGTAACTCAAGTTGCCACTCAAGTAGGTTTGGCTCTAGACAATGCCCAACTCAGTACCAAACTATTAGCTGAATCTTCTCAACTCGATCGACAACAAGCAATAGAAAACCAATGGACACAATTTTTTACCGATGCAGTTCAACATATTCGTCAATCTCTTCAGCAGCAAGATATTCTCGATATTAGTGTCAAAGAAGTACGTCGAGTTTTAGATTGCGATCGTGTACTCATTTATAGTTTAAATCAAGAAAACCATGGAGTAGTTATAGCAGAGTCGATCGCTCCAGGTTTTCCAAAAGCTTTGGGCATTACGATCGAAGATCCCTGCTTTGAAGCTAGATATATAGAACAGTATCAAAGTGGTAGAGTTCGCGCTCTTGATAATATTTATGAAGCAGGAATAACTGCTTGCTATCTAGAGCAACTAGAACAATTAGAAGTTAAAGCCAATTTAGTCACACCCATAATTAATGAAGGTAAGATCTTTGGTTTGCTAGTAGCTCATCAGTGTGCTAAACCCCGCAATTGGCAGCAGCACGAAATTCGTTGGCTAGCACAGATTGCTACCCAAGTAGGTTTTGCCTTGGATAATGCCAAACTATTAGCTGAATCTTCTCAACTTAAACAAAAAGCAGAATTAGAAACTAAGTGGATGGAATTGTTTATCAATGTGATGAACAATATTCGTCGCTCTCTTCAGCAAAAAGATATTCTGGATGTGGGTGTCGAAGAAGTACGGAGAGTTTTAAGTTGCGATCGCGTAGTCATCTATAGTTTAGATCGGGAAAACCATGGAGTAGTCATAGCTGAATCAGTAGCTCCTGGTTTTACCAGAGCTTTAGGTCTTACTATTGAAGATCCTTGCTTTGAAGCTAGATACATAGAAAAGTATCAAAACGGTAGAGTAAAAGCGCTCGACAATGTTTATGAAGCAGATATGATGGCTTGCTATCTAGAACAATTAGAAAAGTTAGAAGTCAAAGCCAATTTAGTTACACCCGTAATCCATGAAGGTAATTTATTTGGCTTACTTGTGGCTCATCAGTGCGCTCATCCCCGTAGTTGGCAGCAGCAGGAAATTCTTTGGTTAACCCAAATTGCTACTCAAGTAGGGTTTGCTTTAGATAATGCTAAACTCCTCAAACAATTAGAAGCTCATAAATTACCTTCTCAATCCTCTCAAAATTCTAAGTTAAAAGAAGTAGTTCAAGATCGTGATTCTAAGGAAAAATCTGCTCAGAAGCACGATCCAACAACCAAGACACCAGCCCCCAAAAGAGAAATGTCTGGACTGTTACTAGAGAGTAAAAAGGGGTGTGAAACCCTCTTGCTCAAAATTAATCAACAGTCAGATATGATTGCTCAATTTCTGGTGCAGATGCAAAAAATCACTGAATTGGCTCCCACACTTGAAACCATAGAATCAAGCTTATCTTCTTCAGCCAACCTGGAAGTGAAGCAGGATGAAGTCCAAGCAAAAATTAATAGTACTTCTTTTAAGGATAACCTGATTAACATTGCCAACAAGATTACCCAATCCGCTCAAGAGATCGAACAAATAAATTCTTCGGCTAAGAGACTCTCTCAAATAGGCAACTTAATTGATAAACTTATACAGCAAATCGAGCAGCAAATCAAAAATCCTTCCCTTCAATTAGAGGAATTAGAACGAAACAATCAAAGTTCTTTTGTCTCGATCGCCAAAAGAGTAAAACCCTTAACTTATCAGTTAAGTATACAAACAAAACAAGTTAAAACTCTCATTGCGGAAATCTCTGTGATAGCACAAGAAATTATTGATGTATTAAACTTTAATGCTGAGAATACTTCTGTGACAATAAAGGCAAAAACAGGAACTCAAAATTTAATTCAACTCAATACTGCTATCAATGCTAAAATGCAAACTCTCAGGGGAAAAATTACTCAAGTTGTCGAACAAACTCAAAATTTAGCCGTTGTCAGCCAATTTATTTTGCAAGTAGCTACTAGTGCTAATAACGCTTTACCGATTAGATCTTAATGAAGAGGAATGAATCCAGCTTTGGAGATCAGTTGTTGACCTTCGGGGGTGAGAAGAAATTGTGCGTAAGCTTTACCCACTTGTTCTTCAACATCTCCATTTTTTTTAATTATCACGTAGAGATAATGGGTAAGTGGATACTGTGCTGTCTGAAAAGCCTTGCTATTTAATTGGTTACGTCGATCGGGACATTGAAGCGAAGACACTAAAGGTTCTAAATAAGGGGCAACCAATTGTTCTTGGTTATTACCTAACGGTATTGGTTTAACTGTACATTGAGGCAATATTGCTTGGGCAGAAGCATAATAAATACCATCAACATTATTAGCTAGCTTCCGTAATGCAGACGTAGTGGTATCAAAGTACTCAACATTGGCACCAAACTCTTCCCCTTGGAGAATATTGTCTTGAAAAAATTTGACTTTACCACCAATCTTGACTGGGCGAGAATAGGGCTTAATCAATAAGTCAGGCCCTCCAACTTCTCTCCAATTAGTGATGTGACCGCTATAAATTAAAGCAAGTTGTTCTAGAGTTAAACCAGCAATATTTAATCTAGGATTAACTGCTACTACAATACCTCCTATGGCAACAGGAATTTGTTCTAGTTCAAAACCAAGCTGTTGAGCCTGTTTATGTTCCTCTGGTAACAGAGATTGAGATGATTGTACAAAAGCAAGTTTACCTTGGAGAAGCATTTTAATCCCCATTCTCGAACTTGGTGGTTTTCCCTCAGGTTGAGCATAGCGTAGTTGCAATTCAGGACGTTCTGCTTGAATCGCTGAATCTACTAGTAGTCTTAGGGGAGCCCACGCAGTGCTACCGCCATAATTAAAAACTCCAACTGCAACATTGGTTACCTGAGCAAAATTTTTGGGAGCTTTACCTAAAATTGGATTAGACTTCAAAACAGACTCCTTTCCTAACTCCCAAAGACCTTTACTAATTAATCCTATTGACCAAATTGTAGTAAAGCTTATTAGTATCATAGTACTTAGCCAAATAACTCTAGCCAGACTAGTAGAATTCTGTTTGCTCATTATTTTCAATAATATTGCCAATTAATGCTTATGCGCAAATACGTAAGTATTTTTCCTAGATTAAAATTATTGTAGACTGTTTTTTGAGGGTAAATACTTAAAGATTTTGTTTGAGACTTGTCAGTAAGAATTTTCTTTCTTGGCACAATATTCCAATTATTTAAATAAATAATAGAAACATATCTAATGACTTCACCTTTTAATTTTGATAACAAAGATCCAGATCTAGACAAAATACTTTATACGGACAATAAACTTTCTGCCCCAGAAAATCTCAATCAAAACAAGTCTAGTTGGTCAACAGAACAAAAAAAATTACCCAACCAAGTTATTCAAAATTTTCATCAAGCAGTTAGTGAAGAAGAAGTTTTAACAATTAGTGCAGAAGAAGCACAGAGGTGGCTAGAGTGCGATCGCGTGGTAATCTATAGTCTGACTGAAGAGTCTCACGGAAAAGTAATTGCTGAAGCTATTATTCCTGGCTGGACAAAGATATTGGGCATGATTATTGCTGACCCTTGTCTAAAAGCTGAGTATATGGATGACTACCAGAATGGACAAGTTAAAATCCTCAATAACATCTATATTTCGGGGATGGATGAAGGTGACATCGAACAATTAGAAGCTTTAGAAGTTAAAGCCCACTTAGTCGCACCACTGCTTAAACAAGGTGAGCTCTTTGGATTACTAGTAGCTCATCAATGTTCTCAACCTAGAATATGGCAGTCAGAAGAAATTGCTTTACTTTCCCAACTAGCTATTTATACTGGCTTCTCCCTTAACAGTGCTAATCTAGTAGCTGAATCTCATCAGCTAAAGCAACAAGAATTAATAGACAATCAGTGGACACAATTTTTTACTGATGCGGTCAGACATATTCGTCAATCTCTTCAGCAGAAAGATATTATGGATGTCAGTGTCGAAGAAGTTCGTCGAGTTTTAGGTTGCGATCGCGTAGTTATCTATAGTCTAAATCGGGATAAATATGGAACAATTATCGCCGAGTCGGTAGCTCCTGGTTGGACAAAAGCTTTGGGTATAACCATCGAAGATCCTTGCTTTGAAGCTAAGTATCTGGAGCAATATCAAAATGGTCGAGTGCGCGCTCTTGACAATATCTATGCAGCAGATATGATGGATTGCTATCTAGAACAACTAGAAAAATTAGAAGTCAAAGCCAACTTAGTTACACCGATTATTAATGAAGAAAAATTAGTTGGGTTGCTAGTAGCTCATCAGTGCGATAATCCTCGTACTTGGCAACAGCATGAAATTCGTTGGTTAACCCAAATTGCTACTCAAGTTGGTTTTGCTCTAGACAATGCCAAACTCTTAGCTGAATCTGCTCAAATCAAGCAACAGCAAGAAACAGAAGCTCAATGGACACAGTTTTTTACCGATACGGTTAATTATATTCGTCAATCTCTTCAGCAAAAAGACATTCTTGATATTACTGTCAAAGAAGTTCGCCGAGTTTTAGATTGCGATCGCGTAGTCATCTATAGTCTAAATCGGGAAAACTATGGAGTAGTCATTGCTGAATCAGTAACTCTCGGTTTTATAAGAGCTTTAGGTATAACCATTGAAGATCCCTGCTTTGAAGCCAAGTACCTGGAGCAATATCAAAATGGTCGAGTGCGCGCTATTGACAATATCTATGCAGCAGAAATAACCCCTTGTTATTTAGCACAACTAGAAAAATTAGCAGTTAAAGCCAATTTAGTTACACCCATTATTAATGAAGGTAAATTATTTGGATTACTAGTAGCTCATCAGTGCGATCGTCCTCGTACTTGGCAACAGCATGAAATCCGTTGGTTAACCCAAATTGCGACTCAGGTGGGTTTTGCTCTAGACAATGCCAAACTCTTAGCCGAATCTACTCATCTTCAACAACAAGTAGATAGTGAAAATCAATGGATGCAATCCCTAAGAGATTTTGTTTTCTATTTACGTCCCTATTCCCAGCAATCAGATATCCTGGAAATGACTGTAGATGAAGCTCGCCGTGTCTTAAATTGCGATCGCGTTTTGGTTTATAGCCTTAATCAAGATTACTACGGAGAAGTGATAGCAGAATCACTCATCCCCGGTTGTAAAAGAGCTTTAGGCTTAACTATCAACGATCCCTGTTTTGAGATTAAGTATATGAAGAGCTATCAAAATGGGCGAGTTAAATCTTTAGATAATATCTACGAAGCAGGTTTATCGGCTTGTTATCTAGAACAGCTAGAAAAATTAGAAGTTAAAGCTAATTTAGTTACACCGATTATTATCGAAGGCAAAATCTTTGGCTTGTTAGTCGCTCATTATTGTACCCAACCTCATCAATGGCGATCGATCGAAACTAAGTTCTTAAGTCAGCTTGCTGTCCAAGTAGGTCTGCAATTAGAGCGGGGAAAACTGATAGACCAACACAAACAGCTAGAAGCACAAGCAGAAATTGAAGTCCAGTGGACTAACCTTTTTACCCAAGCTGTGCAAAATATTCGTCAATCTCTCAATCCAGAACATATTCTTGATACTACTGTCCAAGAAGTTCATCGAGCATTAAGATGCGATCGTGTAGTTGTCTACAGCCTCAATCAAGACAAATATGGAAAAGTAGTGTCTGAATCAGTAGCTCCTGGCTTTAGAAGAGTTTTGGGGAAAGTTATTAAGGATCCTTGTTTTGAAGCTAGATACATAGAAAAGTATCGTGATGGTCGCGTCAGAGCTATAGATAATATCTATGAAGCAGGTATTACTTCTTGCTATTTAGAACAACTCGAAAAGCTAGAAGTAAAAGCTAATCTAGTTACACCACTTCTAAATGAAGATAAACTCTTTGGTATATTGGTAGCTCATCAATGTGCTGCACCGCGCCATTGGCAACACGATGAAATTCGCTGGATGACACAAATTGCCACTCAAGTTGGTTTTGCTCTAGACAATGCCAAATTACTTCAGCAGCTAGAAGAATCTTCCCTTAGCTCAGTAAGTATGTCTTCTGAGGAGCAACAGCAAAAAGAAGCTATCAAGCAAAAATTATTAGCCATTCTCAATGAGAGTACTAGTATTTACCAAACTCTTTCTCAGGAAGCTTTACAGCAGTCAGAAAAAGTAATCGATGTTCTTCATCGAATTCAAGGGATAAGCGATTCCATTAGAGGTCAAGTAGTTGAAATTCAAAATATTAAGCTTGAGGAACAGCAAAATACTGTCAAAACAGAAATCTTGCAACAAACTTTAAATCAGACCATGACAAGCATTGCAACTATCGACAATTCAATTAACAATGCTGCTGTTAGATTGACAAATTTACAAGATTCTTCCCCACAATTATTAGAAGCAATAAATATAATTCAAAATTTAGGCAAAAGTATAGCTCAAAAGACAATGAAAGCAACTATTGCGATGAAGGGAACTGAGCAAATCTCTGAAAATTCTTTGACTGAATTAACAGATACAGTTTTTTCTTCAATGCAACAGCTATATGAAGGAGGAGCGCAAATTAATCCTTTATTATCTTCAATGGAAAAAGAAACCCGCGAAGGATTAACATCATTAGACTCTAGTTTACAAAAAATAGCTCAGGGAATGAATTCTCTTAGTGAACTTCAACAAAAGCTAAATCAGATTATTACTGCTAATACTAAAATCAGCACTATGGTAGGACAAATTGCTAATTCTGCCCATAACCAAATACAAGTTTCTACTTCTGCTAGACAATCTGTTCAAGAAGTTGCCAATCTTGCTAATCAAATTTCAACCCATTCCCTAGCTATAAATGATTCTTTCAACCGAATCACCGCATTAGTGCAAAAACTTTAGTTATTTTATCAATAAACAAAAGAACTAATAACTAATAATAAATAACTAGAATTTACTTCTAGAAAGGGTAAACAGATGCAAAACTGCTATTGTTTTGGTTTTGTTTTCTCAAATCGGCTCATAAAAATATTTTGTCAAACTTACATTAAATTTATTGAGTAATTCATCAATAAATAGTAAAATAATATACTGATTTAATATCATAGTTGGAATATCTCAGTGATTCAAGCTGATTATTTGGCTGCTTATTATTAAGTTTAATACCTAACAAGTAGCTAACAGCTAAGAGCTTTAATTCAGTAGAGCTACTTACAAACCAGCTTCACTATAGATGTATGTATATCAAACAGTGGATAAACAATAAACTTCAATATATTTTCTCTTTACAACCCAAGAGTAGTCAAGATATTATTCCTCAACGCTTACAAGTAAAAATTCGAGAAGCAAAAGAAAAAAACCTGGAAGAATTAGACTTAAGCAGTTATCAAGCTGATTATCAGGAAAAACTATTTAAAATTCCTGAAGAGGTTTTTGAATTGACATCTTTAAAAGTTTTAAATTTAAGTCATAATCAATTATTTTATCTACCAGAATCGATTGGCAATCTTATTAATTTAACTACCCTTAATTTAAGCGTTAATCAGATATTTTATCTACCAGAATCGATTGGTGAACTTACTAATTTAACCAACCTTAATTTAAGTGAAAATAAATTTTCTATCATACCTGATTTTCTCAGCAATCTTTCTAATTTAACTATTTTGGACTTGAGGGGTAATAAACTAGCTGACTTGCCCAATTTTTTTGCTAATTTTGTTAACTTGACCAATTTATATCTGAGTTATAATAACTTATCTAATATACCCGATCCTCTCTTTAATATTTCTAGTTTAAAGGAACTTTATTTAAGTTACAATCAAATATCTACTGTGCCTGATTCTCTTAGTAATCTTGATAATTTAACCACACTATATTTAAGAAATAATCAAATATCTAGTCTTCCCAATTCTATTGCTAAGCTCGATAAATTAACCACTTTAGAGTTAAGAAGCAATCCTTTAGAAAACCCACCGATTGAAATTGTTATACAGGGAGTAAAATCTATCAAAGAATATTTTCATCAATTTTTAGAAGAAGAAGATTATAGCTATGAAGCTAAGTTATTAATTATTGGTAAAGCGAGAGTTGGAAAAACTAGTCTAGTTAAAAAAATCAGTAATACTAACTATAATTTAGAATTTCCATACAATTCAGATAAAGGTATCGTAAGAACTAAATATAGTTTTAGTTTAGATGATAAAAAAAAAGAATTTATTGTTAATATTTGGGATGTTGATGAAAAAAAAATCGATCATAGAATTTATCAGTTTCTCTTTACTCAACGTTCTCTTTATATCTTGGTTATTGATAACTTTTTCAAGATTAATGATTTATACTATTGGCTTTATATGATTCAGGTCTTAAGTCATAATAGCCCTGTGCTGCTTGTCAAAAATGAGAAAGACGATCGACCGATAAAAATACCAAATGAATTGGATTTACGCCAGAAATTCACTAATATCAAAGCAATATTAACTACCAATTTAGCTACCAACAAGGGTTTGGCTGAAATTATTACTCAAATTAAATACCAAATTAAGAGCCTAGAGCATATTGGTACAGTCTTACCTTCAAGTTGGATAAAAGTTCGTCACACTTTAGAACAAGATCGACGCTATTTTATAAGTCTTGATGAATTTTTACAAATATGCCGAGAACATGGCTTGACTCTACGGAAAGATCAATTACAACTAAGTAAATATTTCCACGATTTAGGTTTTTTTATCCACTTTCAAGAGCAAACAAAATCATTATTATATAAAAATATTATTCTTAAACCTGTCTGGGTAATAAATGCTATTTGCCAAATATTAAATGATCGACAATTAATTAATAATCAAGGTTATTTTACTTATGATTATCTACAATTAATTTGGCATAAATATCGATATACTTTAAGACAAGAAGAATTATTAGAATTGATGATCGAGTTGCAACTTTGCTATCAAATTCCTAATAGTTATCATAATTTTATTGTTCCTCAATTACTTAGTCAAAATCCACCTCAATATTTATGGGACAACTACAATAATTTAATATTACATTATAGGTATAAATATTTTATGCCTAAAGGAATTATTAGCAGTTTTATTGTAGCGATGCATAAACATATTGAACAGCAAAGATATGTTTGGAAAAATGGTGTAATTCTCAGGAAAAATAAAACTAGAGCAGAAGTTATTGAATATTATAGTCAACAAGAAATTATTATTCGTGTTTCTGGCGTGGAAAAAAGAAGTCTAATGACAATTATCACTCAAAAACTGGATGAAATTAATTATGCTTATCAAGCAATTTATACTGTGAATAGTTGTCTGAGGAATGAAAACTAAATAACTGACAGACTACGTAATACCATTTCTCGAAAATAGCTAGATAGATCGTTAAATGGTTAAAGGTTAAAGGGACAAGGGAAAAGGCTTATTTTGAAAAGCTTTAACCTTTCCCCCTTTCCCCGACTCTACTAAGTCTCTCATTACTTTTAAGAATTGGTATAAGGTGTTGTTCGCCTCAAGGTAACGCACCGATATTTAAATTGGAAGTTTTATTAAATCCTCATTCCTGAGTGAAAATAATTGAAATCTCTTAGCTAAAGGCTTGCCCAAATGATCCCATTTTCAGTAAAGATCGTGCATATTTGTGGAGGAAGAAATATGTATTGACAGAGAATGAGCAAACCAATTTTACTCTCTATACCCCATATGGGCGATCGCGAACTAGAATTTGTCCAAGAAGCCTTTGATACTAATTGGATTTCTCCTGTAGGACCTAATATAGATGCTTTTGAACAAGAATTTTGTCAAGCAATTAATGCTCACTATGGTGCTGCAGTATGTTCTGGCACAGCAGCCCTTCATTTAGCCTTAAGATTGGTAGGAGTCGAAGCAGGGGATGAAGTTTTTTGTTCCACTCTAACTTTTATTGCTAGTGCTAGCCCGATTACTTACTTAGGTGCTAAACCAGTCTTTATTGATAGCGATCGCTCTTCTTGGAATATGAATCCTCAGCTTTTGCAAGAAGCTTTAGAACATCGTGCCAAGATAGGTAAATTACCCAAAGCTGTGGTTTTAGTTCATCTTTATGGACAAAGTGCAGATATCGACCCTATTTTAGCTGCTTGTAATCAATATGAAATTCCCTTGATTGAAGATGCAGCAGAAGCTTTAGGAGCAACTTACAAAGATCGATCGCCTGGTACTTTTGGTAAAGTAGGTATTTTTTCTTTTAATGGCAACAAAATCATCACTACATCAGGTGGTGGTATGCTTGTCTCTTCAGATTCAGAATTGATAGCTAAAGCTCGTTTTTTGGCTACTCAAGCCCGCGATCCTGCACCCTATTATGAGCATTCCCAAATTGGTTATAACTACCGTCTGAGTAATGTCCTAGCTGGTATTGGCAGAGGACAATTATTAGTTTTAAAAGAAAGAGTAGCAGCCAGAAGACGTAATTTTAAGCTCTATCAACAAGCACTACAAGATTTACCAGGTATAGAATTTATGCCTGAAGCTAACTATGGTAAATCTACTCATTGGCTTACTTGTATAACTATAGATGCTAAAGATTTTGGTGTAGATCGCGAGCAAATGCGCCTTGAACTGGCTCAACAACAAATAGAAACTCGTCCAGTATGGAAACCACTACATTTACAACCAGTCTTTGATGAATACGAATGTATAGGAGGTTCAGTAGCAGAAGATTTATTTGAACGCGGTCTATGTCTGCCTTCTAGCTCTAATTTGACTGATGAAGAAATCGATTGTATTATTCAGGCTATAAAAAAGCTTAAGTATTGCTAATAGATTTATTACCAATAACTTATTGATTTAGTTCAGTAACTTCTGAACTTTTGAGATCCTTAACTTCTTTCCAATTCGGTACTTTCAATTTGTAGAAAAACTCAGCCTTTCTGTTATTATTCTTAATCTAAATTTTAATAAATATTAATTTAGAGCAATTATTTTAAGGAATGAGATATACGATATATCTGTATAACTAAAGATGTCTAGAAGCCAGGAAACACAGGAACAAGTATTATTATTCTTTCTTATATCCCTTTCCATAGGACTTATTGTTGGTGGTTTTTGGTGGGCTAGTGGAAGAAGTGTTAATGACGTTACTAATCGTTTATATCAACAAAATAGAAATAGTAGCAGCAAAATTGTAGACAGAGCGCGCAATTTTGCCAAGGTAAACAATGTACCCTCAGGAATATTTAATTATGGTGGTAGTACAACTTGGGCACCGATTAGAAAAATAGCAGACCCAATCATACAATCAAATTGGTTGCGATATCGATTACGTTATACTAATCCCGTCTATAGTAATCCTGGCTCTGGTACAGGCATTAGGATGCTACTAGATGGGCAATTATCCTTTTCGCAGTCTTCTCGCCCTCTCAAGGATAAAGAATACGCTCAAGCTAAACAAAGAGGTTATTCTCTTAGGCAAATACCCATAGCCATAGACGGCATAGCTATCGGAGTACATCCCGACTTGCAAATTCCTGGTCTAACTATTAGCCAAATTAAAGCAATATATACGGGTAAAATCTTTAATTGGCAAGAACTTGGTGGTGCAGATATTCCTATTGTCCCCTACTCTAGAAAAGAGTATGAAGGAGGCACAGTATCTTTTTTTGCTGACAATATTTTAGGAGATGAGGATTTTGGCAGAAATGTAGTATTCGTGAGAGATACGACAGACGGTATTAGAAAAGTAAGTTCCAATATTGGTGGTATATATTACGCTACTACAGCGGAAATGATATATCAATGTAAGATTAAATCTCTACCCGTCGGACGTACACCAGAAAGTCTAATTAGTCCTTATCAAAAGCCATTTATACCTTTATCTAAATGTCCTCAAAAACGTAATAAAGTCAATAAAAAAGATCTGCGCAATGGTAAATATCCTATTACTCGCAGATTATTTGTCATTATCAAACAAGACGGACATACAGATGAAACTGCTGGCTTAGCTTATACTAATTTTCTCTTAAGCGATCAAGGTCAAGAATTGGTTGATAAAGCTGGATTTATTCCGATTCACTAGTTAAATAGAATTACAGAAGTTCAGACGTAGGGGCGAACGGCCGTTCGCCCTTACAGAAGTTCAGGAGTTCAGGAGTTCAGGAATCAGAAAGAATCTATTTTAATTCTTAGGGTTTTAAATCTAGCATCAGTAACTTGCTACTTGCTACTTACTACTCCCTACTCCCTACTCTAAATACACAACCTTTGATAAATTTCATCGAGATTTTTCAGATGTTGTTGTGGATCGAAACAAGTATCTATTTCCTCAGAAGAAAGAATCTTAGTCACGGTGGGATCTTGATTAATCAATTTACGGAAGTCACCTTCTGGTTGATTCCAAGCTTGATGAGCGCAACCTTGTACAACTCGATAAGCTTCTTCTCGACTCATACCTTTTTCCACTAATGCTAACAAAACTTTTTGACTAAAGATTACACCCCCATAGACATTCATATTGCGCTGCATATTCTCTGGATATACCAGTAGGTTTTTAACTAGGCTAGTAATCTCTTTGAGCATAAAGTGAGTTAAGATGCAGCTATCGGGCAGAATTACCCTTTCTACTGAACTATGAGAAATATCTCTCTCATGCCAAAGTGCTACGTTTTCCAAGGCTGCTACTGCATTACCCCGCAGGATTCTCGCCATTCCTGTTAAACGTTCCGATCGAATCGGGTTTCGTTTATGAGGCATAGCAGAAGAACCTTTTTGTTTTTTGGAGAAAAATTCTTCTACTTCTAGTACGTCAGTTCTTTGTAGATTACGAATTTCTACGGCGAAACGTTCGATCGAAGCTGTTAAAAGAGCTAATTGCTGTATATATTCTGCATGACGATCGCGAGAGATTACCTGAGTAGAGGCTGTATCTGGTTTGAGTCCAAGTTTTTGACAGGCGATCGATTCTACTCTCGGATCGACGTTGGCATAAGTACCTACTGCCCCAGAAATTTTCCCCACAGAAATATCTTTTCGTAATCTTACCAGGCGATCGCGATTCCGCAACACTTCTGCTAACCATCCTGCTAGCTTAAACCCAAAGGTAATTGGTTCAGCGTGAATACCGTGAGAACGACCAACCATTACTGTGTAGCGATGTTGCTGGGCTTGATAGCGAATAGCTTGAATCAGTTCTTCTAATTTTTCTAAAATTAGATTTAAACTAATCACCATTTGCAAAGCTAAACCAGTATCTAATACATCAGAACTAGTTAATCCTAAATGAATGTATCTGCCAGCATCTCCTACATACTCATTCACATTAGTCAGAAAAGCAATTACATCATGACGGACTTCTGCCTCAATTTCTAAAACTCTTTGAGGATCGAAATTAGCTTTGGCTTTAATTTCGTCTACTGCTTCTTTAGGAATATAGCCTAGTTCAGCTTGCGCTTCACATACTGCAATTTCTACTTGCAACCAGGTTTTTAGTTTATATGTATCAGTCCAGATTTCGCCCATTTCGGGCAGAGTATAGCGTTCTATCACAGTTCGTGTCGCGAAATACAACCGTCAATTGTACAACTATGTTTGTTTATTTTCGACATTTTAATTACTATTTGCTGAGAAATACGCCACACATTACCACTAAAGTAATAGCGATATAGGAAAATACAGCTATCCAATCTAACCATTCACTAGAAATCATCGATCGCCTCTTCATAAATATCAAAAGTCGGTAAGACTAGTATACAAATCACCTTTAATATTTATCTAACCTGAGTTCGGGATAAGCTAAAACACTAATTATTTCGTTGTCACATAAACGCTTGAAATACTCGCTGTCAATTGTCCATTGTCAATTGTCCATTCAACAAAACAACTTAACTTTCTTAACCCGAACTGGCGTTATCTAAGAATTTCAAAGCCGTTAAATTCTTCATCCTCAGCTATTACTTCTACTCGTAGGTTGTTAACCATAGCAGATGGTGGTCCCAATTCAGCCCATTTTAGCAGTGCGTCTACTTTTTCGGTGTCTCCTAAAGCTACAATCTCCACATCCCCATTCTTTAAGTTACGTACATATCCATTCACTCCAATTTTTCTAGCTTGTTGTTGTGTAGAGAACCTAAACCCTACACCTTGTACTTTTCCCGAAACTATTGCTCTAATCTTTGTCATGATTAATTGTTGGCAATTTTGATCTTTATCTGAAAAGGCAATCAAGATGATGCAGAAAGTTTGCCAGGTTAGATTAAAAAATATCAGATAAATCTACAACTAAATTAGGTAATATAGTTTCTCCAGACAAACTAATAGGACTATTTAAAATTTCTTTGTCTTGTCCTTGCCGATAAATCTCCACTTTCCTTTCATCGGGATTAATCAACCATCCTAATTGGATATGGCAACTCATGTATTCTGCCATCTTCTTTTGTGTAACTAATATATCATCAGTTGGTGATATCAACTCAATAACAAAATCAGGATCGATGGGTGCAAATCCCCTCTTTTGTTTATCCGTTAAACTATTCCACTTAGCGATCGCCATCCAACTGACATCAGGAGAACGAGTTGCACCATTAGAAAGTTTGAACCCAGTAGATGAATCGAACGTAATACCTAGTTTGGTTTGGCGATTCCAATACCAAATTTGTCCAAATAGATCTCCATTACGTTTGCCACTTTCACTGCCCGTTGGAGACATAACTATTAAATTTCCTTCCGCATCAGTTTCCAGTTTAAGTTCGGGATTAGAAGCACAGAGATGCTCAAAATCCTGGTCGGATATACAGTCAATTACAGGCTTAAGATCGATAGTATAGACAGACATGATCGAAAATAAAATTATTTGTTTAATTCTAATTATCAAAGACTAAAGTCACGCTAAATTTAGTTTCACTCGCTCATCTACTATAATCAGTTAGCAGCAGAAAATAAGCGAGTATGGCTTCAGGTAGAAGACTTCATCTTCTAGGGGAATTATCTATAGCAATACAAATTTAAGTTAGGATAAAAAATACTGTAGGAACGTTACGAACAACGTTCCTACAAAGCTTTTCTGACAATAAAGAAAAAACTTACTAAACAGATTGTGTTTGCATTTTTCTTGCTTGTTTAACCATCTCAATTAAGGTATGGTGAGCATCTTCTGCATCTTTGAGATCACGATCGAATTCTACTCTAACAGGAACAGTTTCTCCTTGAATTTGAGCAGAGAAATTCATACCTTGAGGATCGATCGAGAGCATTTTAGCAGATTCGGCTTCAGGAGAATTTCCGAAAGCTTTGACGTATAAAACTAGTGCATCACCATGATCATCATTCATGTGTTTACAAATTCGATCGCTAATTGCAGGAGTAATTGCTTCAGACATAATTATTTTTGACTAAATCTTTATTTATGTACTATCTAGCCATCAGGACTTTGGTGTCAATCCAGCCATAGGCTATTTCATTTAATTTAACCCCTTCAAATTCAATTTGCTGTTGCTTTACTTGTTGACCACCAAGAGCTTGATAAAATTGGCAAGCGGGATTATCCTCCAAAACCCATGCCAACATTGAGGCTAATCCTGATCGAGATAATTTCTCTGCAATCTTCTCGATCAGTTTTCGTCCTATACCTTGTCTTTGATAATCATAGTTTTTATCCAGATAGATGTTTATGACAAAAGGCGATCGCTTCATCGAGACAATCAGTTGTTTGTGGGTAGATAATCTGAGGTCTAGTGATAATAATAAGGGGAATACCTAACTCTTGAGCAACTTTCCTCTTAGTATCTTCTCCTCCTGCCTTACCAGATGCTTTGGTTACTACCAAAGAAATTTGCCACTGCTGCCACAAAGCTTTTTCTAATTCTGGGCTAATAGGAGGACGAATAGCTATAATTCTCTCGGTTGTGAAGCCAGCAGCGATCGCCATAGCTAATGATTCTGGTTTAGGCAAAATCCTGGCAAAAAGTTTTGCTTTTTCATGCCAAGATTTAAATAAATGTAAATTTTTACAACCAATTGTTAGTAATACTTTTTTCCCTTGTAAATAATTTTCTGTTAATAAATCTTCAAAACTATCTAAATTAATAACTGTATTATTTATTCTCCCCATCTCCCCATCTCCCCATCTCCCCATCTCCCTAAGAGAGGGACGTTCGTAACGCAGATAGGGAATATTATTAGCCTTAGCTGTGGCGATCGCATTTTGAGATACTTCTACTGCGTAAGGATGAGAAGCATCGATGAGGGCAATAATCTTTTCTCTCAGACAAAATTTTTGCATTGTCTGAAGATCCATGCAGCCAACTCTTACTTTAAACTCAGCAGGATAAAGATTCTTGGCTGTAGGGGTGGCAACAGTAATAATGGCAGAAAGATCACTGCGATCGATCGCCTGAGCAATTAACCTGCTTTCCGTTGTTCCGCCAATCAGCCAAATCTTACCTTGCTCTTGATCATAATTTTTTACCTGAGTCACATCAAACACACATTTAGCATTGAGCATTGAGCATTTATCATTTACCATTCAATGTTCAATGTTCAATGTTCAATGAAAGGTCAGAGCTTATCTTCCTTTGAGAGCTTTACGAAAATTCTGACGATAGGACTTATTAGCTGCTAGCAAGATGGGCCATAGTAAAGACAGAAATAGCTTATTAGGTAAACTAGAACCAAAGTTAGTTTGTCTAAATCCTTTCCAAAATCTCCAGATTCCACCTAAGTATGCTACTAACAAGACAATTACAATGAATTGGTGCATAAATTTGATAATCTGCTATGGATTTAAATTTGATCGTGTTGTTTCATAATTATATCGTTTTCGATGTAGTTTGCTCATAATATAAATAGTTGATACAGAATAAATATCAGAAAAGTAGTTGAATTAAAATTTGACATTGTAGCGATCGCGCTGTAATTAATTTTGTTGAGGTAATTAACTTAATTGTTAAAAAATCCCAAAAGATCAAGACAATATAAATAAAGCGTTAATTTTACAAGAAGGTAAGGAGGAATTATGCGTGCAGTGCTAATGGCTGGAGGTTCAGGGACTAGACTAAGACCTCTAACCTGCGATCTGCCTAAGCCGATGGTGCCGATTCTCAACCGTCCCATTGCGGAGCATATTATTAATCTATTAAAACGAAATAATATTACAGAAATAATTGCCACCCTCCATTATCTGCCTGACGTAATGCGAGATTACTTTCAAGATGGGAGTGATTTTGGCATTGAAATGACTTATGCAGTCGAAGAAGATCAACCTTTAGGTACTGCTGGTTGTGTCAAAAATATTCAACAGTGGTTAGACAGTACTTTTTTAGTGATTAGTGGAGATGGTATAACGGATTTCGATTTACAAGCAGCGATCGAGTTTCATAAACAGAATAAATCTAAAGCTACTCTGATTCTTACTCGCGTGCCTAATCCAGTGGAATTTGGAGTAGTAATTACTGATGATACAGGTAGAATTAATCGTTTCCTAGAAAAACCTTCTCTGAGTGAAATCTTTTCCGATACTGTCAACACAGGTACTTACATTCTTGAACCAGAAGTTTTAGATTATCTACCAGTTAATGAAGAATCAGATTTTTCTAAAGATTTGTTTCCCCTCCTCTTAGCCAAAGGAGAACCAATGTATGGATATATTGCTGATGGCTACTGGTGCGATGTCGGACACCTAGAAGCATATCGAGAAGCTCAATACGATGCCTTAAATAGAAAAGTCAAAATGGACTTTGCTTACCCAGAGAAATCTCCTGGGTTATGGATAGGTTCTAATACTTACATCGATCCTACATCCAAAATTGAGACTCCAGCTTTAATCGGCAATAATTGTCGCATTGGTGCAAGGGTAAAAATTGAAGCAGGAACAGTTATTGGTGATAACGTAACTATTGGTGCAGATGCAGATTTAAAACGTCCCATTATTTGGAATGGAGCAACTATAGGAGAGGAAGCTCATTTAAGAGCTTGTAGCATTGCTCGTGGCACTCGCGTAGATAAAAGAGTGCAAGTACTAGAAGGGGCAGTAGTTGGCCCTTTATCTACAGTAGGAGAAGAAGCCCAAATTGCTCCTGGAGTTAGAGTTTGGCCTAATAAAAGAATAGAGTCGGGAGCTATTCTCAATATTAATCTTATTTGGGGAAATACGGCGCAAAGGAATTTATTTGGTCAAAGAGGAGTATCAGGATTAGCTAACATTGATATTACTCCTGAGTTTGCCGTTAAATTAGGAGCTGCTTATGGTTCAACTCTAAAACTAGGTTCAACAGTTTTAGTGTCTCGCGATCAGCGTAGTGTCTCCCGAATGGTCAGTCGATCGCTAATTTCTGGTTTAATGTCGGCAGGAATTGATGTACAAAATCTAGAAGCAACAGCTATTCCTATTGCACGGACTATGACCACTACTTTAAATGCCGTAGGTGGAATTCACGTTCGCTTATATCCCGATCGCCCAGACTATGTTTTAATTGAGTTTTTTGACAAATATGGTATTAGTATCTCCAAAGCCAAAGAGAAAAAAATTGAAGGGGCATACTTTAAAGAAGATATCCGCAGAGTATCAATTCAAGAGATTGGGAATATAGCTTATCCCGATCAAGTGATTGAAACTTATAGCCGTACCTTTGAAAGACATCTCAATGTTGAGGCGGTTCGTAATAGTTTTTCTAAAATTGTGATCGATTATGTCTATGCTGTATCGGGAGCAGTTTTACCCCAACTCTTAGCTAAATTTGGCTGTGATGCTGTAGTGCTTAATGCTAGTTTAAAACAATCTGCTCTCTCTACTACAGAAAAAGAGGTCTTACTCAATCAGTTAGGCCAAGTGGTAGAAGCTTTGAAAGCTAATTTAGGAGTACAAGTATCTGCTAATGGTGAGCAATTTATTTTAGTGGATGAGTCTGGTTTTCCTATTCGGGGTGAAACTCTTACTGCATTGATGGTAAACACAATTTTAACCGCCAATCCTCGTAGCACGGTAGTAGTTCCAGTGGATGCCTCTAGTGCTGTAGAGCAAATTGCTCGTCGTCATGATGCTAAAGTTATCCGTACTAAAGCTAATCCTACGGCTTTAATGGAAGCATCTCAAGATAATCCTAATGTGGTTTTAGGTGGTAGTGGCGATATGGGTTTTATTTTCCCTCAGTTACATCCAGGCTTTGATGCCATGTTTGGGCTGGCTAAACTAGTCGAAATGCTGACAATTCAAGAGCGATCGCTAGTACAAATTAGAACAGAACTACCCCGTGTGTGTCACAAAACCTATACCGTTCGTTGTCCCTGGAAAGTCAAAGGTGCGCTGATGCGTTATTTAGTAGAAACTCATCCTACAGAAAATTTAGAATTAATTGATGGAGTTAAAATTATTAATCCACAAAATGACAACTGGACACTAGTTTTACCCGATGCAGGAGAACCATTAGTACACATTTATGCCAACAGTGAAGACCGTGATTGGGTAGACAATACCTTGGCAGAATATCGCCAGAGAATCCAAAAATTTATTGAGCAAGAACAAGGTCTAGTTAGAAGGGAGATTTAACAAGTTTGAATTGATGAATTAGGTAGGTGTGGGGAGTGTAAAGGGAAGATCTTGAAGGGATTTATTATCTCTCAAAACAATCTTAAATCACTATTAGGGGTGGTTTATTAGCCATCCTGCAACCCTAAAAAACAGTACAATAGTTCTTGATAGAATAGATAATTGCGAACCGATCAGTATACGAATCTATAGGAGTATTAATTACAATGAATAGCTGTGTTTTGATGGCTGAGATCGTCAGTGAGCCTCAATTACGTACCACTCAAGATAATCTTGATGTAGCAGAAATGATTGTGCGCTTTGATGGACTTAGAGAAGAAGATCCCCCAGGTACGATTAAAGTTTTGGGATGGGGTAACTTAGCTTCAGATATAAAAAATCACTATAATCAAGGCGATCGAGTTGTGATTGAAGGTCGTCTATCTATGAATACAATTGAGATGCAAGAAGGGTATAAAGAAAAACGAGCAGAGCTAGTTGCATCTCGTATTCACGCTATTGGTCAAAGTAGTGGTTATGCTAATGCTATGGCAACATCTATGCCTAGTATGACCATGAGTGCGCCCGAACCAGTACAAATGAAGCAAACACCCAAAGAAAACCCTAGTGCTTGGTCATCTCCTAGTCCTCAACCTGCCCCAATTTCCCAGTCCCAACAGGAGAGGACTTATCAAGAATCTTCTACCCCAGAAACAACAGCAACTCCAGATAATGCAGATTGGGACGAAATTCCTTTTTAAAGATCTGTTTGGTAATTTCATTTAGCATTTAGCATCTGTTTGGAAGTAGGCTTGAATCCAAAATGTTCAATGTTCAATGTTCGGTCAAATTTTCCCATGGGCGTTGCGGATTAAAAGTATGAAACTTATAAGTAGTAGTTTGACTAGCTTTTAGTTTCTTGGAGCAAACAAGTGTTAAGGTAATTAATTAACTTTTCATGCCCTAATTCCGTAACGCCTTCTTATGAAATCATCAAGATTCATAGTTACAACAATTTTAGTGATTCTAGGAATTAGTTTTCCTTCCACTGCCTCTACTTTCGATCCTTCTCCATTATTTGAACAGGTAAATAATTATCAAACAACTATTACGACTAATGGCGATCGCGCAGACATCTACTATCCAGATACAGTAGAATCCAGCAACTTTCCTGTTGCTTTACTTCTGCAAGGTGCGCTAGTAGATAAAGCTGATTATACTGATTTTGCTAGTACAGTAGCCAGTTATGGGTTTGTGGTCATTGTCCCTAATCATTTTCAATCCTTTCCAGAATTTGGCTCAGAGGGACTGTTTGCAGAAGTATCTCAGATTGATGATGTATTGACTTATGTTGAAGCAGAAAACTCGAACTCTACATCTCCTCTAGAGGGAATTATTGATACTGACAACCTAGCTTTGCTTGGACACTCTCAAGGTGGTGCAGTGGGTTTAAGTGCTATTGGTAACTACTGTCTACCTAGGATATGTAATGGAGAATTTACTCGTTCAGAAGAGATAGTAGCAGGAATTTTCTATGGTACTTATCTACAAGATTTCAATACTGGTGAATTTCTGGCGATCGATAATGATTCTATTCCTCTTGGTTTAATTAGTGGAAGTGTTGATGGCGTTACGACTCCTGATGAAGTTGTAACAAGTTACGATCTAGTTCAAGATTCTCCTAAAGCCTTAATTACCCTTGAAGGCGCGAATCATTACGGAATAACCAATGAAGATAGCGTACGCGATCCCCTTCGTCCTAATCTCGATCAAGATATTGCTAACGAAACTATTGCTCGTTGGAGTGGATTATTTTTACGAGCTAGTATCTTCAATGATAAAGATGCTTTCGATTATGTCTACAATACAGGAGATGCTAGAGATGATAATGTTAGGGTGATTAGCCAAACCAAGCCCGTTCCCGAACCAATTTCTGCGATAAGTCTGTTCGCTTTGGGGATTTTCGGTTTTGCCTGTCAAAAAATTCGTTAAAGTCTTCAATCAAGCATCAGTTATTTGTAGGGGCGATTCGCGACGCGGAGCTAGTCTTTTAGGGCGAATCGCCCCTACTTTTTTGAAAACGGATTGAACCCTACATAGCAAACCTCTTGGTCAAAACTTGGGTCTATTAATACAGAGGGAAAGTTGAGTTTGATATGACCCAAAAACTGAGACAAGAAAAATTAATCACCCTAATCGTAAAAGCACAACAAGGCGATCGTCTGGCTTATAGTCAAATTGTGAGGCAGTTTCAGGATTTAGCAGTGGGTTATGCTTATTCGATCTTGAGAAACCTCTCTTTAGCAGAAGAGGCTGCACAAGAAGCTTTTATCGAGGCTTATCTTAATCTAGATCGACTCCGTAATCCAAAAGCATTTCCTAGCTGGTTCAAAAAAATTGTCTTTAAACATTGCGATCGAGCAATTCGAGGGAAACGTCCTTCTTTTGTTTCTTTAACTCAGACAGAGGAATTAATTTCATCTCAACCTAGTCCCTTGAGTATTGCCGAGATCGGGGAATTACAAGCCAAAATTAATCGAGCAATTGAGTTATTACCCGAAACCGAGAGAGAAGTTATCACTTTATTTTATCTTGGCGATCGATCGCAAAAGGAAATTAGTACTTTTCTGGAAATTCCCATCTCGACAATTAAAAACCGTTTGTACAGTGCCAGAAATCGACTCAAACCAGAACTTATGAACATGGTAGAAAACTATTTAGAGAAACAGCGTCCTTCTCAAGATGATACTTTTGCAAATAAAGTTACTCAAACTGTTGAAGCTGCTATTGATGGCGACAAAGAAACCATACAAACTCTAATTCAGCAAGATACTCGTTTAGTCAATAGCCAAAGTAAGCATATTCAAACTACATCACTTCATTTAGCTGCACATCGAGGTTACTTAGACATTGTTAAATTACTGATAGATGCTGGTGCTGATGTCAATGCTAAAGAAGGTAATTATAGTAAAAGTACTCCACTACATTGGGCAGCGAAAGAAGGTAATTTGCAGGTAGTCAAACTTTTAGTAGAAAGTGGCGCAAAGCTCAATGTTAAAGATAATTGGTTTAATCTGACCCCCTTCGGTTGGACGCTTCTAGTTAATTGTCCTTTTGACGAAGGTACGCTCGAAAATCGTCACCCTGAAGTAAGAGAATATCTACTCAGTCAAGGAGCGCAGTTAGATATCTTCAGTGCGATCTCACTAAAGAAAAGGGATATCATTAACTCTTTAGTTACAGCTAATCCAGCTATTCTTAAAGACAGATTGGGTTTTGCTATGGATGAGTTTCAACCTCTCCATTTTGCCATTAAAAATATGATGCCCGAAACAGTAGAACTTTTGCTAGAGAAAGGTGCTGATGTTAATGCTCTAACCAGTTTGGGTGTCACGCCTCTTTGTATGGCTACCAAAGTCGATAATCGGCAAATCATCGAGTTATTAATGGCAAATAATGCCAATATCGATCTAGATACTTTAATTGTTGCCGAACAATGGGAACAGGCTCAAGCTTTATTTGATGCACAGCTTAATATTATTAATCAAAAACCATTATTACTTCATTACACAATTCGACGTGGTTTGACAACAGCAACATCATGGCTACTAGAAAGAGGCGCAGATATTAACATCAGAACTAAATATCTATTAGACGATTTTGTTGCTAGTTTGACACCACTACAGGCAGCAATTGAAGCAGAGAAAGTGGAAATAGCGCAAATCCTTATCAAAGCTGGAGCAGATGTCAATGCCAAAACTATTGGAGAACTTGAATTAACTGCTTTACAGGATGCAGCAGCTATGGGGAATCTCGATTTAATTCGCTTGCTTGTAAAACATCAAGCCGATCTTACTGCTAGAGATAATGTTTATAATTGTACTCCTGTTGATTGGGCAAAAGCATTTGAACAAAAAGCAGCAGTTGAATTTTTGCAGCAGCTTGAAAAAGAGAAATTGTAATTTACGCTCTTTTTAATCCCAGGCAGAAGGCGCGATCGCGAAAATTATCGATCGTATTTTAGTGTTAAGTCGGGAATCTAACAAAAATTTTGCATACTGGTGTCAGGAAATAAGTTTTGAAAAAGCGTAACCGTTTTAAACTAATTACCTCTTTTTGTTTGGGAATACTTATGTCTTTATCTGGTACTTACTCGATCGCCAAAATTGTTTCTTCAGAACAAATTGACTTGAATCACAATGAAAAAGTACAAATTACTAAAAACGAACGATTAAACCCTAACCAACTTGAATCTCAGATTAAAACCTATCTCGATCAGGCGTAGCTTGGCACTGCGTGATCGACTACAGGTATTATCTTGGGAGAAAACATCCTAAAAGATAATTTTAGTAATTTTCCAGACTATGTTCGCTAAAAACTTCTATAAGAATTTTACTTTTGTTAAGTAGCTAGGCAGAATTAAATATAAGATAGATAAAGTTTTATTCCTCCTCTGCTCCTCCGCTCCTCTGCTCCTCTGCCCTCACTCATTTTATAATTAATTGCATCCACTTACTTATTCACCTGGTTTTTATTGGAAATGACTATAATTGGTAGATGAAAATAAATACTCCTCATCCTTGGGTAACAAATGTAGCCGAGGCTAAATTAATTCAAACGCAATTAAGAACAAAAGTAATTGCTGAGGATAATTTAGGAGCAGTAAATTATGTTGCAGGAGTAGATGTAGGATTTGAGAATAACTATACTACTACCAAAGCAGCCGTAGCCATATTAACTTATCCTGATTTAAAACTAGTAGAAAAAACTTCTGCTTGTCTACCTACAACTTTCCCGTATATCCCAGGATATCTTTCTTTTAGGGAGATTCCTGCAATTTTAGCAGCTTTAGAAAAAGTCCATCTTACACCAGATCTTATTTTATGCGATGGACAGGGGCTTGCCCATCCCCGTCGTTTTGGTTTGGCTTGTCATTTAGGAGTTTTGCTTGATTTACCGACTATTGGTGTAGCTAAATCCCGATTTATCGGTGAACATCAAGAAGTATCTCCAGAAAAAGGACAATGGCAACCCTTAATCCATGAAGGGGAAACTATTGGGGTAGTTTTACGATCGCGTACTAATGTCAAACCGATCTACATATCTATTGGACATCGTATTAGTTTACCTACAGCAATAAAATATGTAATGGGTTGTTTAACTAAATACCGTTTACCTGAAACTACTCGTTGGGCAGATAAACTAGCTTCTACCAAGAAAAGATAGATTATCTCATATTCCTATAAGTTACTAAAAAATTAAGTAATGATTAATGAGTAATAAGTACTAACCCAAAAGTCCTGAATTATAGATACTATGCGATCGAGCCTTATTCATGAGATTATTTAGGCAAGAAAGAAGATTATTAATTTGGCAATCTTTATGGTTAGTTCTATTTATCAAACTAAAACACAAACAAATAATTCTCTAATTAGAAATAGCGATCGCCAATCAATTATTGCTGCGATCGATATTGGGACTAACTCTATCCATATGGTAATCGTCAAAATCGAACCAGATCTACCATCTTTTTCGATTATTGCCAAAGAAAAAGATACTGTTAGATTAGGAGAAAGAGACTCTAAAACTGGCGATTTAACCCCAGAAGCGATCGAGCGATCTTTATCTGCTTTAAAAAGATGCAAAGATTTAGCAGATAGCCTTAATGTAGAGGAAATTATCGCAGTAGCTACCAGTGCCACTAGAGAAGCAAGTAATGGACAAGACTTCCTCAACCAGATTGAAGCAGAATTAAGTATTACTGTCAATCTCATTTCTGGGCAAGAAGAGGCAAGGCGTATTTACCTTGGCGTACTGTCTGGGATGGATTTTGGGGAGCAACCACAGATAATTGTTGATATTGGTGGCGGTTCGACAGAATTGATTTTAGCAGACATTCAAGAATCCCGTTTTCTGAGTAGTACTAAAGTAGGTGCTGTTCGTTTAACTAGAGAATTTGTCACTAGCGATCCTATTAATGAACTAGAATTCAACTATTTGCGGGCGTATGTACGAGGAATGCTTGAACGTTCCGTGGTTGAGATTTGGCAAAATTTACAACTGAACGAAGTGCCTGGCTTAATTGGTACTTCTGGTACGATCGAAACCTTAGCCACAATTCATGCGCTCGAAAAACACGGTTCTGTACCTAACCCTATTGGTGGTTATCAAATGAGTCGTCAAGACTTAGAAGATATTGTCCAAAAATTAGCAAGGATGACTTGCAAAGAGCGGTTAGAAGTTTCGGGAATATCAGACAAACGAGCAGAAATTATTGTTCCTGGGGCAATTATTTTACTAGAAGTAATGAATATGCTTAATTTAGAGAGCATTACTATCTGTGAAAGAGCATTGCGTGAAGGAATTATCGTTGATTGGATGCTGACTCATGGTTTAATTGAAAGTCGTCTGTGCTATCAAAATGAAGTTAGAGAACGCAACGTAATTAAAATAGCCCAAAAATATCGAGTAAACCTAGAATATAGTGAAAAAGTAGCCGATTTTGCTCTTAGTTTATTTAAGCAAACCAAAGGATATCTTCATGATTGGGGTGGTAAAGAACAAGAATTACTTTGGGCAGCAGCTATTTTACATAATTGTGGTGTTTATATTAGTCATTCTGCTCATCATAAACACTCTTATTATTTAATTCGTAATGCAGAGATGTTAGGTTTTACAGAATTAGAATTAGAATTGATTGCTAATCTAGCTCGCTACCATCGTAAAAGTAAACCCAAGAAAAAACATGAAAATTACCAAGCATTGCCCAATAAACAACATCAATTAATAGTTAGACAACTAAGTGCTATTTTACGCTTAGCAGTAGCCCTGGATCGAAGAAAAAAAGGAGCTATCAATAATATTAGCTGTTACTATTACGAAAATAATAGAGAACTGCATCTTCATTTATTTCCTACAGATATAGGAGATGATTGCGCCTTAGAATTATGGAGTTTGAATTATAAAAAAGATGTGTTTGAAGAAGAGTATGATGTTAAGGTAATTGCTACTGTAGTTATTAAGTAAATTGTTAATTGTCGATTAAACTTGTTGAGAAATCAGACAAAGATTGATTTATAAATAGGGCTTGCTGAAAAAGTAAGCGAAAAAATTGACAAGAATCAGCTGGGTTAAAAGATAAGTTTTTATGTTAGTAAGTAGGGTTGAATATCAGCTTTAATAATAGAAAAGTCAGTCATCAAGCCGAATTTATAGGTCTGAAGAAATAAAGACAAAAAAAGACAGCTAACCTGCCTGAGCAGGGTGGAAAGATTGATAACTACTAACATTTTTAGGTGGTCTTCCCAATGGTGGTCCACTGATTCTAATCCCTCGGTCTTTACACCAAGTTCGATTCTCTCTATTGCGATAAATTTTATCTACATGAACTGAGGATAGATAGTAGCCAGTGAAGTTTTTATAGGCTTCTACTTGTGTTTTTAAATCCCCTGATTCATTAAAGTTATCCCAACTCAAATGCTCTAAAAATACATATTGGTCAAAACAGCTTACTGAAATTTTTGCTCCGAATTCCACAGGTTTTCCTGCTTTTCCTCTGACGATAGGGCGGATATGAGGTTGGTTTATACTGACGATTCTATCGTCAATTCTGTTGGATTGATTCTCATACATCCACTTTTTTAGTTAAATCTGCCACCATTTTTTGATTAATTTTATTAACCAAATTCTGTTCTATTCTTTCTCGAAAATAAACCATCAATGAAGCTTCAAAAGGTGCTTTATTGCTATAGTCTGACATCCCTAGAAAATACTGTAGGTATGGGTTCTCCCTAATTTGTTCTACAGTTTCTCTATCACTTATTCCTAGTTTTTCTTTAATAATTAATGCTCCCAATGCCATCCTAAACGGTTTAGCTATTGCGCCCATAGTTTCTGAGAAGTTTTCTGCCTATTTTTCCTCAAATTGACGAGCGACCCTGCGGAGGTTTCCTCCGCTAAGGAACGCGCGAGTTCTGACCAGGGAATCAATTCTGCCATCATTACCCATCGGTTATCTGGTGACAACTTTCCTGAAAAGGGTAATTCAAATTTTTCTGGGGTAAGGTTCGACTGGTTAGATTTTCGGTGCAGTTGTTCTTGCTCATTAAGTGCAAGGGTCTTTTACCAATTTTAGGGCTTTTTCGCCCCTTTCCCCTCACTTTTTTCGGCTTCAACGATCCCTGTAACCTATATTTGCTCACCGTTGTCAAGTTATTCAGCCAACCCTAATTATTAGTAATAATTTTAAATTTAATGATTCTCTCTGCATAAATGCAGCATGGAGAAACAATAACTTTAATGTTAAACAGTGTCGGAAGATACTACCAATGACTAATCATGTTTCCTCGGCATACAATCAGTTTCTTAAAGTAGCAATATTAACTACTACTATTTTTTCTATTACTCCTATATTTTCTCTAAGTTTGGCACAAACAACTATAGAGACAGAGTGGTTGATAGCACAACAGACTACCAAAAGTCTAGAAATTGGGAGTATTACTCATAATGGAGTGAATAGAGCTTTAAATCCAGGAGAAACTTTAACCATTACCATGAAAGGAACTAAGGGAGTACAAGCTTCATTTCTAATCATAGGGGATAAATATACTGTCAGAGAAGTATCCGCAAAAGAAATAGAACCAGGAACTTACCAAAGTAATATAATAGTTTCACCTAGAGAGCGTATTGTAGAAGGTGCAGTTGTAGGAAGACTTCAGCGGGGAAAACAAGTTTTGTACAGTGCTGCATCCCAAGCCTTTACTTACAGCAGGGAAATAGCTAACAATCCTAATTCTCCTGAATCTCCACAATTACCAACAGAAAATCCGTCCACTTCTTCTCCACCACAGGCAAATACAACTGATAAAAACTTATGTCCCCCCAAATTTACTAGCCATAGAAATGGAGAGATTATCGACAATAATGGATTTTTGATTCAAGGTAAAACCAAACCCCATGCAAAGGTAAAAATTACTATAACCTCTAAGCTAGATCTAATCGGAGAACTTCTACAATTTGAAGGAGATAAATTGATCGATCAAACCATCAAAGCCAACTCTGAGGGCATGTTTCAGCTAGCCGTTCCCATTAATAGTACTGCTCCTTCGGGATTAAAATATATTATTAATGCAGTAGCAATTTTAAACAATCTCAAGAGCGAACCAAGTCAGCTTACTCTTGTTCAACCCTAATCTTGTTGGATAATCGGGCAAATTACATCATTAGTTTGATTTTTGGACAAGGATGGAGGGGTATCGATTAAATATATCAGTTGAGTTTTGAGTATTTGTAATTCCGCTATCTGTTGCTCAATTTCCAGAATTTTGTCATGCAGCTTTTGTTTGACTTCTTTACAAGGAAGTTTTCCTTGGTCATGAATTTGTAAAATTGCGCCAATTTCTTGTAAACTGAGACCTAGACTTTGAGAGCGTTTGATAAATGCCAGTCGGGCGATCGCCTCTGGTGTAAAAAGGCGAAATCCCCCTTCTGTTCTTGCTGCTGCCTCAATTAAGCCTAGTTCTTCATAATAGCGGATAGTTTTAACGGAAATTCCACTGCGAGCTTTAAGTTCGCCAATTTTTAGTAGTTCCGCCTTGGGTGTTTGCATCAGCTATGAGAATTCCAAACCCAAATTATAATAATTAAGTATTGGTTAACGCAATGGGTAAATGATTCTCAATCACTAAACGGAATTCACTTTTTTGCTTAACTCCTTTCATTTCTTTAAGCATTTCCTTGTCACGGAAAAATTGAACGGTGGGTGTACCTGTAACCTGTCCCATTTGAGCTATTTCTGGATCTTCGGTGATATCAATTTCAATCAAGTGAATTTTACCTTCGTATTCATCTACTACTTTATTGAGGATAGGAGTCAGAGTTTTACAAGGGCCACATGTAGGAGATACATATTTAACTATTAACAAGCGATCGCTCTCGTGGAATAATTTTCTAAGAGCATAACCACCATAATGACGAGTAGCATTAATATCAAAAGTGCTTTCTGTATCCGCTTTTGTTTCTTCTTGGTGGACTGTTTCTTTAACTTCTGATGATGGTAATTGATGATGTTCTACGATCAGATTATGTTCTGATAACCATCTTTCTGCTGATAAAGCTGCCATACAACCAGTCCCTGCTGCACTAATAGCTTGACGATATTCATGATCTTGAACATCACCAGCAGCATATACTCCTTCTACAGAGGTTTTTACTGTGCCAGGTTTAACTACAATATAACCAACTGGATCTAGTTCTAGTTGTCCTTTGAATAGGGAAGTATTAGGATTATGTCCGATCGCATAAAATAATCCTTTAGCTGCAATTTCCGTCTCTTCTCCCGTCTTAGTGTTACGTACTCTAATCCCAGTCATTAAGTTGTTTTCCCCAAACACATCTACTGCTTCTGTATTCCAGTGAACAGTAACTTTGGGATTATTTAAAACTCTATCTTGCATGGCTTTAGAAGCACGCATTTCCTCTTTGCGTACCAACAAATGTACATGAGAACCATATTTAGTTAGATAGACTGCTTCTTCAGCAGCGGAGTCTCCACCGCCAATAACTACTAATTCTTGGTTGATAAATATAGGACTTGCCCCATCACAAATCGCACAAGCAGAGATACCATTACTCCAATAAGTTTTTTCGCTAGGTAATCCTAGTTTTTTGGCAGTTGCACCAGTAGCAATAATAATAGTACTAGCTTTCAATTCTCTTTCGTCAGAACTTACTGTAAAAGGACGCTGACTTAAATCTACTTCTATTACATCCTCTGTATAACATTCTGTTCCCCAACGCTCTGCCTGTGCTTTCATTCTTGACATTAGTTGAGGCCCTGTAATTCCTTCGGGAAAACCAGGAAAGTTTTCTACTTCTGTAGTAGTCATCAGTTGCCCTCCTGGTATTCCTCCAGCTTGTAAACCTTCAAAGACAACTGGCTTAAGATTTGCTCGTGCTGCATAAATAGCAGCAGTATAACCCGCAGGCCCTGAACCAATAATTACTACGTTTTCTGTCTGTTGATTGGTCATAATATTTATCTCAAACTCGTAATGACTACGCTTTAATTAATATTATAATAACAATCTTTACTTCTGTGCAAGCTGAAAATTAGGGGACTAGAGATATTAAGTTAAGATGCCTCCGCCTAATATTTTTTGATAACGAATTTCTAACTCCTTTTGCATCCCAGGCATAGTACTTAAAGTTGCATCAGCTAGGATAATTTTCTCTGCTGCTTCTCTAGCCAAATTGAGAACTTCTTGATCTTCTACTAAACTAGCTAAAGCAAAATCTGGTAGTCCAGACTGTTTTCTGCCTAATACTTCTCCTGGACCCCGAAAACGCATATCCATCTCAGAAATAAAGAAACCATCTTGAGACTGTTCTAAAACCCCTAAACGTTGCTTAGCATCTTGACTTTTGCTACTACTCATCAAGAAACAGTGAGATTTGTGTGAACCTCTACCAACTCGACCTCTAAGTTGGTGTAGTTGGGATAAACCGAAGCGTTCCGCATTTTCGATTAACATTACCGTAGCATTAGGTACATCTACTCCCACTTCAATAACTGTAGTAGAGACAATTATTTGAGTTTCATTATCCCGAAACTTATTTAAGGCTTGATCCTTGTCTGTAGAATTCATGCGTCCGTGGAGTAGTCCTATCTGAAACTCGGGAAAAATAACTTCAGTTAGTCGTTTATGTTCTTCTACAGCAGCGCGGACATCGAGTTTTTCTGATTCCTCTACTAAAGGAAAGATAATATAAGTCTGTCTGCCTTGAGCAATTTCACGACGAATTAGATCGTATACTTTGGTGCGTTCTTTACTAGTAACTACTGTAGTTTGGATAGTCTGTCTACCTGGAGGTAATTCATCTATCTGACTAACATCTAAATCTCCGTGGAGAGTGAGGGCAAGAGTACGAGGAATTGGAGTTGCTGTCATAGTCAGAACATGGGGAGACTGACCTTTTGCTAGTAACCGCGCTCTCTGTTCGACTCCAAAACGGTGTTGTTCGTCTATTGCTACTAACCCCAATCTGTGAAACTTAACAGGGTCTTGAATTAAAGCATGAGTTCCTACTAGTAGAGGTAATTCTCCTGTTTGTAGCATACTGTGAATTTCCCGTCGTTTAGCAGTTTTAGTTGAACCTGTGAGTAACTCGACTGGTAAGTGTAATAAATTAAACCAACTAACTAATTTACGATAATGTTGTTCTGCTAGTACTTCCGTTGGTGCCATGAGTGCTGCTTGATAACCAGATTGAATTGCAGCCAGGATGGCAAAAACAGCTACTATAGTTTTTCCTGAACCTACATCCCCCTGTACCAGACGATTCATAGGGGTAGAAGATTGTAAATCTTGTAAAATCTCATTAACTACTCGTTGTTGGGCGTTAGTTAATTTAAAAGGGATAATTTGCCCAAATTGTTCTATTAATTTACCAGTAGGGATAAAACTGGCACTCTGTTGATTTTGTTTTAGTTTTTGACGGCGTTGAAGAAAGCCTAACTGGAGGTAGAAAAACTCGTCAAATATTAATCTGCGTCTAGCATGGGCAAGAATATGATGATCTGTGGGAAAATGGATATTCGCGATCGCTTCTTTTAATTTAACTAATCCATATTGTTGACGAATAACCGCCAGCAAAGGGTCTTTGATTTGCTCAATGGCAGATAAAACAGCAACAACTGCTTTTCTAACAATATCGGCAGTCACTCCTTCACTTAAGGCATAAACTGGCAAAATTCGCCCAATTTTAATCGAATCTATACTAGCCCCAGGACTATCGAGAACTTCAATTTCTGGTTTTTCTAAAGTTATGCCGTATTTAGTTTGTTTAACTAAGCCAGAAGCAGCTACGATCGAACTAACAGGATATTGACGCTTATATTTTTCTTGCCAACCACGATTGCTAAAGCGTGGACCAGAAAAGAAATGATTGAGCTTAATTCTACCAGTCCCGTCTCTCAAAACTAGCTCAAAAATAGTCAGTTTCTTATTTTTGGGACTACTAAAACACTTACAGCTTTTAACACTACCAATAATAGTAACAGTCTCTCCTGCTTCTAAATCTACTATATTCCTTTGACGAGCATAATCTAAGTGTTCGCGGGGATAGTAAAAAATTAAATCTCTTACTGTATATAAACCCAAACGTTCTAGATAAGTGCTTTTACGTCCAATATCTACTACTTGAGAGAGGGGTTGGTCTAAAGTGATAGGACGACTAGTATAACTATGAGATTGAGAAGATTTTAGAGCAGTAGTTTTGGGTAATTTAGGTTTTGGTGGGGTAGTAGGTGTTTCGAGGATTTTGCGCTGTTGATGTAAGAAATTACGAGCATCCGTAACTAGATTTTGTCTTTGCTGGGAGTCTAGTTGGGAGTAAGTAGCAAATTTAGCTGCCATTGTCTGCCAACGAGAACGTTCTGTATGAGGTACAAGATTGGGTGGTTTACCAAAACTAAGACAAAGGAATTCACTAAACCGATATTGATTACCCATTAAATCACTAAAACCCCTTTCAGCTTCTACTGAAAGAGCTTTATGTAATCTTATCCAGTCTGGCTTTTCTTGTTCCATCAAGAATTTGCAGCAAAATTGATCGTGTTTGTTCTATTTTATTCTGTGATGAGAATTAGATTTAGGTTACAAACCATAAATTCCAATAATTAATATAGGTGTAATCGCTGCCATGATTAAACTTAGTGGTGTTCCCAAGCGCACAAAATCTGTGAAGCGATATCCTCCAGGGCCATAAATCATCGTATTAGTTTGATAACCAATAGGAGTCATAAAGCTATTAGAAGCAGCAAAGGTTACTGCAAACATGACGGATAAAGGATTAATAGCTAAAACTGTGGCTACTTGAATTCCTAGAGGAACCATTAGTAATACCGCAGCATTGTTAGAGAGAATAGAAGTTAGAACAGAAGTAGCAATATAGAAAAATAAGAGAATCCAATAACCTGATAAATGGCTACCAATCAGTAATAATGGTTTGGCGATTAATTCAGTTGCGCCAGAATTTTCCATAGCTGTACCTAGAGGAATTAACCCTGCTAGCAAAAAGATTACATCCCAACGTACTGCGCCGTAAATTTCCCCTGGTTTTAAACAACCAGTTAAAACCATTAACACTACTCCAGCTAAAGCACTCACCATGATAGGAGTTATATTCAAAGCAGAAACAATAATGACTGCTAAACAAATACCGACAGAAATGATAGCTTTGTCTGAGCGTAAGTTTTCTACTGTTTTTTGTTCAATTACTAGTAATTCTCTTGTGGTTTGCAAACCCAAAAAACTTTGTTTCGGTCCTTGTACTAGCAACAAGTCGCCAAATTTTAAGGGAACTTTACCTAAACGTTCCCTTAAAAACTCTTGTCCTCGACGAATCGCTAGTACGGTGGCATTATAACGTTGCCGAAAACGCAAATCTTTAAGCGTGCTGCCAATCAAACGAGAGTTAGATAAAATTAGCACCTCACCAATTTTTTCTTGTCCCGTATTGAGTTCTTGTTCCCACCATTCCTGATTAAATTTAACATCAGGTAAGATTTCTAATCCTTTCTCCTCTTTGATGTTGAGCAAATCTTCTCTGCTACCACGCACAATCAGAATATCCCCAGTATTAACAACTTTATCAGCGATCGGTTGAGGAAAATGACTGCCGTTGCGAATTATTTCTAGTACATCTATATCAAACTTGCGCTGAATCTCGCTTTGACGAAGAGTTTGACCAATTAAAGTAGAACGAGGAGTAACTACAACTTCGGTAACATAATCTTTTAAACCATAATCACCACCAATTGAACCCGTATTAGGCTGTTTGCGATTAGGTAAAATCCTAGGAGCCCAAAAAGCTAAATATATTAAGCCAATCAGAAAAATAAATATACCCAATTGAGTAAACTGAAAAAGCTTAAATTCTCCATAGCCTAGTTTTTGGGATAAGCCACTAGCTAAGATGTTGGTAGAAGTACCAATTAAAGTGAGAGTACCGCCTAAAATAGACACAAAAGATAAAGGCATTAACAGTTTAGAGACAGAAACTCCTTGTTTTTTGCACCAGTCTTCAATGATAGGAATAAAAATAGCAACAACTGCGGTGTTATTAATAAAGGCACTGATAGGACCAACAACTAAACCCAAGATTAGGATTTGTTGAGTAGTGCTTTTTCCTCCCCAATTAAGTAACCAATCTCTGACGACTTGAATTGCACCTGTACGAGTAATACCAGCACTAAGGATAAACATTGCCATTACTGTAATAGTGGCAGAATTACCAAAGCCAGCAATGCCTTCTTCTGGGGTGACTATCCCAAAGATCATTAAAACAATAGCCACAATAATTGCGGTTAAATCGACAGGTAGCCATTCAAAAACAAAAGAGACTAAAGCAAGAATTAAAACACCAAGGGTGACTATCAAATTTGTAGATAGCCCTTGAGAGTTAGAAGATACTAAAGCTAATGTATGAACGCTAAGACTAAAAGTAATATTCATTCAGCGTTATTCAACGAATATTTAATCTGGTTTTTAATCGGATAACTTCCTCAAAATGATAACGTATGAATATATTTAATCAAGCAGCTTCATCTTAATCTTAAATTAGCAATTACATTTAATTAGGAATTAAATGACTCGAGCCTCCACTAGCCTGTCTAGCAACTAAACCCGCATCCAAAGAGGAGATATTCCCATCACTATTTATATCTCCTATAAGTAAAGGATCGATCGCTCTATAAGCATCAAAACCAGAATTAACACCGACAGAGAAGTGAGCCATTAATGAAGCATCTAACCCGTTATGGCTACCATTACCACTAGCATCTCCTAAGTAAGCTACTTGTTCGACCGCAACATCTCCAACTCCAGCAATACTACCACCATTAAGACTTAATGATTCTATTTGAACCAACCCTGAATCACCATAAGTGGCTGTATCAGGAACTTTAGCATCGATAAATACTAGTTCTACTTCTCCTGAAGTTAAGGAAGTCTCTCCCGTAAGGCTTATGTTAGCTTGACCAGGAGTATCTAAATTTTTTTCAGTTATCTTCCAATCACCAGCTAGGTCAGGATTAACTAAAATATCCTGTACATCCAAGATCTCTGAGTCGTAAGTTAGAGTAAAGTCTATTTGACTTATTCCCTCACCATCATCGATAGTAATTGCTAAATCTCGAT
>JASJDI010000271.1 GCA_030065155.1 Xenococcaceae cyanobacterium MO_188.B29 | reverse complement strand
AAAGCTAATGCCCAGTTTGTCTGCTGCATGGAAGACGTACTTGACGTTTATACTTGTCCTTACGACCCACTCCATCCTTCAGTTTGTTTCGATGAAGGCTCTATGCTAGAGAAGCTGTCATATAGTGCCAAACAACCTAAAGGCATTGCTATATATTGATTTCAGAGATTAATTTTTATATTGGCGATCGCGTTTAAGAAGCTTAACACAGTTCCGATTTCAAACCGTGTCGGAACTTTTGAGCAAAAAATGACTATGATTGATGTTTTTATTGCATCAAAAAGAGCCAAAATTAGATAAGTTCTTTGTCCAAAGTAAAATTCGGAACTTAATTAATTCATTTGGCACCAGGTGTCACCTTCTCTAGCATTACGCCAATTAGTAGACACTTTCTGTAGTTGTTTTGAAATTACTCAATGGAGTATTTATTAAAATTCTTGAAAACATTATAGGAAAAGGGTTTTAAGCTTTTGTTTCATCGAATTATACGCGCAGCGTTGTTTTCTGTTCGTTTACTATCGGATCGCCAAGATGTGAGTTTACCCTATTTTTTAATTTTGTCTGGCAATTTGCAGAAATTCTGACTGAATCCAGTGATCGAGTTTAATGTTTCTCAAGTTTTGTAGAGCAGAAATTGTCTGAAGTTGAGTAATATGACTAAATATCCAATCTGGACGGATTTGACAATCGGTCATGAATAAACTTGAAGTTTCTTGGGAAAAAGTAGGGTTAATAATACTAGCTAAAATCTGTGGTTTAATTTTTGTCCATTGACTTACTAAAGAAAATGCTGAAGGTGTGTTTGTCAGCCAGTATTGTGCAGCGATTAAAGCTTTGAGGTAACTAATAATAACTTCAGGATATCGTTGAGCAAAATATTGTGACACTACTACGCCATAAAAACCTGGCAATTGACTCAAATTGCCGTTGAATAAATATTTAAAATGACCGCGAGCGCTTGCTAGTTGATGAAAAGGTGAAAAATAAGCGTATCCTGCTGCTATTTCGGGATGAGATGGTATTTTTAGTTGGGAATTTTTGAGAGGAAAAAGTTGCACTTCAGAAAGCAAATCGAGATGAGATAAGGTTCTTAGTAGCATTCCATGAGCAGAAGAACCAAAAGGAAGTGCGACAATTTCTCCTCGTAAATCTTCAATGGTTTCTAATTCTGATGTTTGCGGAACTATTACCGCATTCCCACCGCCATTGGGATTAATAGAAACGAAACTAACTAACTGGGTTGGATTATCTGAAAAAGCGCGATCTCTTAGAGTTCCGCGAAGCGGTACGCTTTTGGGAATAGCACTTTGCAGTAAAGGATAATCTCCCAAGATGCCGATATCTAATTTCTGGGAATGTAAACCTTCAGTAATAGGCATTCCCGATAGAAAATTATGCCATTGAATATTGTATTGTACTTGAGCATAACGTCCATTGCGAGGTAAAAAGTGTTCTAGCAATCTTAAACGTTGTATGATTAATCCTGCTGTAATAGTGGGAATTGTGCCGTTTTGTACGCCGAGATTGATAGTTATAGTTTCTTCTAAATTACCCTCATTGTTTAAAAAAGTAGGTGATTTAGAAGCAGTAGAAGTGGGAAATAAAGCGAGAAATTTATTAACAGGAGTTTGAAGAATTTTGCGATTATTGAGCTCCTTAGCAGTTTTTTGAAACAACACATAGATATCTGCTGGTATGGCGAATTCTTGTATAGTAACGGCAGTTAATACCTTGGCATCTAACTCGGCTTGAAGTTCTAAATCAGAAGCAAAACCTATATAATCACCTTGAAGGAGATAAGTTCGCATCAAACCAATAGTATCTACAGTTTCGATACGAAGAAAATCAATAAATTTTAAACCTAGTTCTGCTATGCGAGATTCAAAAACTTGACGACTAGCAAAGCGAGCGCTTAATAATACAAGGGGCTTTTGTTGAATATTTCCTAGAGTCAGCCAATTTTTCTTGGCTAGCGGAGAATCGGACGCAACAATTAAACTATATTGAATAGAGCCAATATTCCTGTTATTTATTTCAGAATTGCTGCTCAATCTACTTTCAGAGAAACCAAGATCGATATTATTCTGCTCAATTGCTTTTTCGAGTAATTTAATATCGTTAAAAATTTCTAATTTAGTTTGGATTTCAGGATATTTGTGTCGATACTGATAAATGATTTTAGGCAGCCAATTTTGAGCTAATCCTTGAGAGCTACCAAGAGTAATATGATGTGAATTATACTGTTTAAATCTTTCTATTTTATAGCTAATTGCTGCTTCTAATTCAACTAGCTTTTTGGCTTCTTTAACAAAATATTGACCGACATCAGTTAACTGTATTTGCCTCCCTAAACGATCGAACAGAGAAGTTTTTAAATCGGATTCTAAAGATTTTATTTTGGCACTAACTGCTGGTTGAGTAAGATTTAAATTTTCAGCAGCTTCAGTAAAACTCAAACAACGGGCCACTTCTAAAAAAACTTTTAATTGATAAATTTCCATCTTTATAAATCATCACTGAATTGCTTATAAAAAAAAATTATTAATCCATAGAAACTGTTGATGAATAATTTTCGTGAGTTAAGGGACAATTAAAAAAAGAAATTTGTTTTATTGCTAAATGTAATAAAGAATTAAGGTGTAATAGCTTTTTAAATGAAACCTCATCCAGATGATAGAACTAAAGTTTTATAAATAGAAATAGTTTGTGTCTAGTTTTTGTGTAAATTTTCAATTTTCATTTACTAGTCACCAATCACTCTCAAAGTCGATACGGTTTAGTAATAGAAAGAATAATAGTACCCTCATTTTCAAGCGGAGAACAGTACATGACGAACACTCAACATCTCAAGACGGACGTTTTAGTAGTCGGCGGTGGTACTGCTGGTACAATGGCAGCGATTAAAGCCAAACAAGCTAATTCTGAAGCAGAGGTTTTAATTTTAGAAAAAGCTAATATTCGACGCAGTGGGGCGATCGCGATGGGGATGGATGGAGTAAATACCGCCGTCATTCCTGGCAACTCGACACCAGAACAATATGTTCGTGAAATTACCATTGCTAATGATGGCATCCTCAATCAGAAAGCGGTTTATCAGACGGGAAAACTAGGTTACGAAGTTATTCAAGAATTAGACAGTTGGGGAGTTAAGTTTCAAAAAGATACTTATGGTAACTACGACTTAAAACAGGTGCATCGGGTAGGTAAATATGTCCTACCAATGCCTGAAGGCAAGGATTTGAAAAAGATTCTTGCTCGTCAGGTAAAACGCCACAAAGCCAAAGTCACCAACCGAGTCATGGCAATCCGAGTCATGGTAAAAGATTGTAGAGCGATCGGTGCAGTGGGTTTTGATGTCCGTAACGGCGATTTTGTAGTAATTCAAGCTAAAGCGGTAATTCTCTGTACTGGGGCTTGTGGTAGATTGGGCTTGCCAGAGTCGGGTTATCTCTACGGTACTTATGAAAACCCCACTAATGCTGGGGATGGTTATTCGATGGCGTACCACGCTGGGGCAGAACTAACTAATATCGAATGTTTCCAGATTAACCCTCTAATTAAAGACTATAATGGCCCTGCCTGTGCCTATGTTGCCAGTCCCTTCGGAGCATACACTGCCAATGCTGAAGGACATCGCTTTGTCAGTTGTGACTACTGGAGTGGTCAAATGATGCTAGAGATTTGGAAAGAATTAAACTCTGGCAAAGGACCAATTCAGCTTAAGATGACCCATTTAGATGAGGATACTATTTCTGAAATTGAATCTATCCTCTGGTCTAACGAGCGTCCCAGTCGCGAAAGATTTCATCAAAACCGAGGTGAAAACTACCGCACTCACGGGGTAGAAATGCACATTTCCGAAATTGGCTTGTGTAGCGGACATAGTGCTTCGGGCGTTTGGGTAAATGAAAAGGCAGAGACTACCGTACCAGGATTATATGCTGCGGGAGATATGGCTTCTGTTCCCCATAACTATATGATTGGGGCTTTTGTATTTGGTCGTTTGGCTGGTACTAACGCGATGGAATACGTACAGGACGTATCGCATCTAGAACCAGATGCCGATTGGTTAGCAGCCGAAAAAGCACGCATTTATCAACCCCTACAAAATCCCGACGGTATTCCCCATACCCAAGTTGAATATAAACTACGTCGTATCGTTAACGACTATCTACAACCCCCTAAAAACACCCACAAAATGGACATTGCTCTCAATAAATTTGTCAATTATCACGATACTTTAAACTTAATGGGAGCAAGAGATCCTCACGAACTGATGCGCTGTATGGAAGTTCATTTTATTCGCGACTGTGCAGAAATGGCAGCGAGGGCTTCTTTGTATCGTAAAGAAAGCCGTTGGGGTTTGTATCACTACCGCCTTGACTATCCAGAGAAAAACAATCAAGAGTGGTTCTGTCACGTCAATTTAAAACAAGAGAATGAACAGATGACTCTCTTTAAACGTTCTGTAGAACCTTATATTGTCGATGTCAATTTGGAAACAGAAGTTTACGACGTAAAGGTTACAAGCAAGTAATAGGTAATAAGTAACTAAGTAATAGGTAACTAGCGTTTAAAATCAATTGTCCATTAATATCTCATAACCACTAACCACTAACAAAATTATGGCTCTAACTACTCAACGTGTTGATGTTCCTGTAATTGTAGATGAATCTAAATGTTTGGAAAAATGTCAAGCTTGTATTGAAGTTTGTCCTTTGGATGTTTTGGTAAAGAATCCAGAGACGGGCAAGGCATATATGAAATATGACGAATGTTGGTTTTGTCTGCCCTGCGAGAAGGAATGTCCTACCAATGCGATTACCGTACAGATTCCCTTTCTATTGCGTTAACTGTAGGGGCGAACCGCGGTTCGCCCCTACCCTGACATTATTCAAAGTTTAAATAAAACCTTATGTATGACGATATAAATGATGAATTAAACCCCTGGGTGGAAATGCTCCAATCTTCGGCGGTAGAAGATCGCTTGGTAGCAGTCAAAACCCTACAGCATATGGGAGATGAAGAAGCGATTGTGCCATTAATTCAAGCTTTAGAAGATGAGGATACTAGCGTAAAGAAGATTGCTATCACTGCGATTTGGGAGCTAACTAATCCCATTGCCGTAAAACCTCTGATGGCTTGTTTGCGCTCGCCTGATGCAGAGGTGAGAGAGGAAGCTTTATCAGCATTAAAAGAGTTAGTTGCACCTGCCGATCTGTTAATTTTGCTGGATGCGATCGAGGAAGACAATTTTTATATGCAGCTTAATGTCTTAATTTTGCTGCGGAAAATCCACGATGCTCAAGCACTCCCATATGTCTTGCCCTTCTTTGAGTCGGAAAGAGAAGAACTACGGGAAGCAGCCATCACTACCCTGCGCTATCTCAATCAAGTCGAAACTTGTCCCCCTGCTTTAGCTTTAATTAACGATTCCTCTGCTGTAGTGCGTCGAGAAGCTACTTTAACTTTAGGCTATTTAAAAGACGAAGAAGTAATTGAATTGCTCTGCGAAGCTTTGACTGACGATCCAGATTGGCAGGTGCGCCGTAATGCAGCTCAATCCATAGCCTTGCACAAAGATACTAGTGCCATTTCCTGGCTGAAAAAAGCCCTATCAGACGAACATTGGCAAGTACGCAAGTTTACCGCCCGCACCTTACAAGAAATTGCTGATGACAGTGTTATTCCTGCTTTAGTCAAATGCCTCACCGATGAATACTCCGATATCCGTCGCGATGCTGCGATTGCACTAGGAAACATTGGCAATCCCGAGGTCTTAAGCGTCCTCCAACAAACCCTAGACGATCCCGATGCTGACGTGAGGATCTTTTCTCAACGGGCGATCGACAAAATTCGTCAACAACAAACCACCGTGAATCAATGAACAATTGACAATGGACAATTGACAATTGTCTAGATAATGAATAATTAATTTTCAGACGTATTATGAAACGTCGTTACCAATGACCAACAACCGAGAACAACAAACTATCCAACTACTAAAACAAATTATCGAACCAAATCTCAACAACGATCTTGTCAGCTTGGGCATGGTGCGGAATCTCAAGCTAGTGGATGATTATGTCTATCTCAAGTTATATCTAGGTTCTCATCAACACGAGCTTAAAGACAAAGTACAATTCGCTTTATCTACCCTTAATTGGTGCAAAAAGTCCTACATTCAAGTTTGTACTATTCCTGGAGTTAAGCTCACTCTAGCAATTTCTAGTGGCAAAGGGGGCGTGGGCAAATCTACCACCTCGGTTAATTTGGCAATGGCGTTAAGTCAATTAGGGGCAAAAGTAGGCTTGTTGGATGCAGATGTTTATGGTCCCAATATTCCCCAAATGTTCGGTTTAAAACAGTCCGATGTTCGGGCGATCGATACGCCTTTGGGTCAAAAATTTATTCCTCTGGAAGCTCACGGGATTAAGGTAATGTCAGTGGGTTTGCTTGCCGAACCCGAACGCCCCCTAGCTTGGCGGGGTCCTGTACTTCATAAGATTATTACCCAATTTATTAAGGATGTAGAATGGGGCGAATTAGATTATCTGTTGATCGATCTGCCTCCAGGTACGGGAGACGCTCAGATTACCATTGTGCAAGAAAGCCCCATCTGCGGTGTGGTAATGGTGACAACTCCCCAACAGGTTGCCCTATCGGACGTGCGACGAGGTATCTATATGTTTCGTCAGGTAGGCGTTCCCGTGTTAGGTATTGTAGAAAATATGAGTTATTGGTTGGATGAGACAGGAAAGAAAACCACTATCTTTGGTAATGGTGGTGGTGAACAAATTGCCCAAGAATTATTAGCACCATTACTGGGACAAATCCCACTCGATCCATGTATTTGTAGTGGTGGCGATGACGGAAATCCCATTGTTATTAGTCAACCTGATTCTTTAGCGACTCAAATATTTAAACAGATTGCTATTGCTATGAGTCAAACCTTTAATATAGCTGTGAGATAGAATAATTGGCTGTTGATAAAAAATCAAGAGGGATTATTTCTGCGATTATGATGATAATGAGCATTAGCTTGTTGTTTCTTACGCCAAAAACACCATAGAAACACCATAAAATAACAGATTTAATCGATTACACTAAGGTATTCGTTTAGCAACGGAGAAATTTTGGTCGGTAAGGAAAATTAAAGTGCTGAAACCCTTATGGATAAAGAACTTTAATTTTAAGAGTCAAATTTCATGGCGATCACGCAGTGCCAGCCTTCGGCTGATCGCTTCTGAAAAAGATAAGCATTCAAAAGCTAGTGTCCCACTTTTATCTTTAACTGGGACAGTTTTTTCTCAAACCATTGCTAAATCGTTATTACAGACGATAAGAGATTTAATTACCAATAACTGAAAGTGGGACAGTTTGGCTCAAAAAAGCTCTTAGCGACCCAAATTTACCCTCTGCTAAACAAACACCACTAACAAAGGTTGTCAGTCAGAAGTAAAGCAAAAAATAGTCGATATGTCAGTTAATGGCAGTGGAGTTCGCGATACATCTAGAGTATTTAAAATTAGGAAACTGTTGCCAACAAAATTCAAGAAATTTGTGATTTACTATTTGTCATTTGCTCTTAAAAGCTAGATTTTTCAGTATTTAGGCAAGATCGGCTAAACTAAGGCGGATGAGAGTCTACGATCTAGTAAAAGTTAAGAATTATTATTTTGTAACTAATTTATCAGTAGAAAAGAAACTAATAAAAACTAATTTATAAGCCAAATAACTAATAAAAAATATATATTGACTTAATCAAAATTTTTATTGATCGCTATAAGTTTATGTATCTTTAATTACAAATCATTTGAGTTGATAACTATTAAATGATGGCAATAAAAACAATTGGAAGCAACAACTATGATTGCCATCAGGTATCGTTCTTGGACGAGAAAAGCAGTTATCACCTTTCTGTTTTTCGGTCTTACAATTTTAGCTAATGGATGTGCTGGTAGTAGTCCCTCCGCAGAAGCAAAAAAAAGCTCTGGCAAGAAAGAAGTAATTCGGATCTCTATTGGTACACAAGATCAAGTGATCAATACTGCGGTAGGTGGAGCAACAGTGCGAGAACTGGAACTGTTAGAAAAACACTTACCAACTACTGGTAAATATGCCAACGTCGATTATGATATTCAGTGGTCTAGTTATACATCAGGACCTCCAATTACTAACAAAATGTTGGCAGATCAAATTGATATTGGTCTGATGGGCGACTTTCCCGCAGCGATTAATCTGATTAAATTTCGCGAAGTAGGCACAGATGTAGAGTCTATTTATATTGGTACATTAGCTTATAGTCCTAATGGTGCAGGTAATGCTGTAGTTGTTCCTAAAGATAGTGATGTAACCTCTTTAGCAGAACTTAAAGGTAAATCAGTTTCCGTTCCTTTTGGCTCGGCTGCTCATGGCATGGTATTAAAAGCCCTTAAAGATCAAGGTATCGATCCTGATAAAGATGTGGAGTTAATTTCTCAAGCCCCAGAAGTAGGAGGAACTAGTCTGCGTACTGGTCAGATCGATGCTCATGCTGATTTTGTTCCTTTTGGTGAGTTATTCCCCTTCCGAGGTTTTGCTAAAAAGATTTTTGATGGAGCGCAAACAGGAGTACCAACTCTACACGGTATTGTAGTGCGCTCGGATTTTGCTAAAGAGTATCCCGAATTAGTGGTGGCTTATCTCAAAGCGATGTTGGAAGCGAATCAAACCTTCCGAGATAATCCCGAAGATATTTCTACCAAAATTGAAGATTGGTCGGGAATTGAAAAGGAAGTGGTTTATATGTTTCTTGGCCCTTCTGGCTTACAACCCCTCGACCCCACAATTCGTCAGGTTCATTTAGATGCACTCAAAAATAGTATTACTACCCTGACTCAGTTGGGCAAGGTAGAAAGAGAAGTTAACCCAGAAGATGTAACAGGATGGGTCGATGAAAGCTATTTGAAGCAAGCTATGGAAGAAAAGGGATTGGACTATGATGAAGTAATTGCTTCTGGAGAAAATTACGTCATTACTGGGGAAGATGCTCTCACAGGTGAACCAATTGAAGACCCCAAAATGGCAGCACAGTTATGGATTCAGGGAGAAGAAACTGTAACTAACTTGGCTTCGATTCCCAACATGGTGAAAATGTTAGCCAAGCTGA
>JASJDI010000270.1 GCA_030065155.1 Xenococcaceae cyanobacterium MO_188.B29 | reverse complement strand
GGGGAGTTACGATTGGGAACTCGTTCAATATACATGGCTACGATTATAGCCTATAAAGCAAATATGATAAAGCTTTTTTCAAAATTTACATGGGTACAATTGTCACTACTAAAATCGCTGAAACTCAGTTTTAATAAATATTATAGCTGATTTACTCAAAAAAACTTCAGATTAAGCATAGGGCAGAGATTAACTTAAGTTTATGCTGTAGCTAAGTTTTGGAAGCTTAAAGTGAAAATCAATGTGCCAAACAAAAATGATACTGTAAATGCCAAAATTAGAAAATAAAGCTAATTAGTTTTTAATGGATAACTAACTTTGCCATGGTTGTAACTATCGCGAAATGGACAATAGATGAATATCACTCTATGATTCAAGCAGGATTGCTAGATAATCGTCAGGTGGAGTTACTAAAAGGAGAAATCGTAGAAATGTCGCCTGAAGGAGAAGCTCATGCTTATTTTAGTAGTGAAGCAGAAGAATATTTAAGAAAATTGTTAGGCGATCGAGTTACTATTCGTTCTGGTAAACCAATAACTCTCCCCGATGATAGTGAACCCGAACCAGATATTGCGATCGTCCAAAAATTAGGAAGAGAATACTTGTCTCATCATCCCTACCCAGAAAATATTTTTTGGTTAATTGAGTATTCTAATTCCAGCTTGGAGAAAGACTTGACTGTAAAAACTAAAATCTATGCAGAAGTAGGTATTGAAGAATATTGGGTAGTAAATCTTAAAAAAAGACAGCTTATTCTCTTTAGGGAACCTCAGGAAACAGAATATGCTTCAAAATCAACTTTAAGTACTGGTGAAGTTTATCCTCTATCTTTTCCTGATGTTGCAGTTTCTGTTAATTCAATAATTAGTTAGCTAACTCGATAATTTCTGGATTAGTAACTTGAATTTTTAGATTTGACGAATAGAAAGCTCGATCGACATTTTTCGCTACTATCTGAAGTATAAGTTAAGAAACAGTTGATATTACTGATATGACTTAATTTCTCATGAGTTCTCAATTAACTGAGAGAAAAAGACTAGATAAGGAAATGATTTAACTAATGCCCATCAGCAAGCTATTCAATATTATCAAGCTAATTTAAAAGAAGGGGTTAGGTTTTAGGTAATAACCCAAGTTGCTAGATAACCGAACTTCTCAATAATTTTTCTAAACGTGGCGATTATCTGTGTAAAACTGCCACAAAATTATTATTATTTTTAGTAAATAAACTACTATTCAGTTAAGATGGGTTTGAACTAATTAGTTCAAAATAGTTTGGTCTTATTTATTTTGAGAAAAATCATCTGCCCAACTAATTATTGCTGAGACATCATTTTTTAAAATTATTATCAAATATTGCTTTGGGCAAGTAATATTTATTAACTATATTTATAGATAAAAATTACATCAGTATTTTCACAGCATCAGAATTTGATTATGAAAACAAATAAACTCACCAGCTTATTTAATTTTTATAATTTTACTTTTACTTTTTCGGTTTCTATCGGAGTAGGAATAATAACGAATTCTCGGATTGCCAAAGCAGTAGAATTTCAATTAATATACGATTCAAATATAGATACACAAGCTTTAGCTGGCTTTCAAGAAGCAGCAGCTATTTGGGAAAGTAAGTTCACAGATTCTATGACCATTAATCTTAATATTGGTTTTAAATCTCTTGCTCCTAATGTATTAGGTACAACTGGTTCTAAGAGTAATATCTATACTTATTCTCGAGTAGGAAATGCTCTCATCCAAGATAAAACTTCTAGAGACGATACTATTGCTACATCTAATTTACCTGGTTTCAGTAGCCTCAGCATGAATAATGGTCTTAGTAAGCATTTTGATTTTGTTGGTACAGAAGAAGACGGTTCTTTAGAAATAACTGACGTTACCAATGGTGGTATTACTACTGATAATACATCTTTATTTATCAATAGAGCCAATGCCAAAGCTCTTGGTTTAATTGATAGTTATGATCTTGCTGATGATACTTCAATTACATTCAGCAGCGATTTTCCCTTTGACTTTAATCGGAATGATGGTATTGATAATGATAAATTTGATTTTGTGGGTATAGCTCTTCACGAAATTGGTCATGCAATGGGATTTACTAGTGGGATGAATACAGTAGATCGCTCTGCTGATGTAGACCCAGACACTGGTAATACTCCATCTCAGAATGGAACCGATCTAGATGGAGCTACTGTTTTTAAACTACTTGATATATTTCGCTATTCTGATTTAAGTGCAGCGATCGGTGAGGATACCAATGAAAAAATTCTCGATCTATCAGTAGGTGACAATCCAGTTGAATACAACGGAGTTATTTATGATGGCAATCCCTATTTATCTATTGATGGAGGCGATACTATACTCACTGGGGTGACTGATGGAACTAGAAAAGCTTTTATGTCTACAGGAGTTTTTAATGGAGACGGTAGACAAACTAGCCACTGGAAACAGGATCTAGGAATTGGTTTATTTAATCCTACTATTAGTCCAGGGGAGTTATTGGTTATGTCTGACTTGGATGTCCGTGCTTTAGATATCATTGGCTATGATTCCGTTACTGCCACTGTTCCTTTTGATTTTTCTCCCAGTCTTGGTATTTTTATAGTTGGCGGAGTATACAGTTTAAGAAGATTTTGGCAGCATAAGTAGTTGGAGTAGTTACTTTGCCCACTAATCAATCTAAAGTTTTAAAAACTTTTGTGCAGATTTGACTACTGTAGCTAAACAACCAGATTCAAAGGGTGATACTAAACTTGCCGATCGAACTAGCTCTTGAAAAGGTGCTTTACCACCACGCTGACAAAGAGCGATGTATTCTGAGAGAGTCTGTTCATAATCTGATTCTGCTTTCACCCAAAACTGGAGAGCGCAACATAAAGCCAAAGTATAGTCGATGTAATAGAAAGGATAACAATAGATATGTTGTTTTTCTTGCCATAAACCACCTTGAGCTAAATGTTCTAAATTTCCGTAATTACGCCAAGGAAGATAACGTGCTTCCATCTCTTGCCACATTTGATGACGTTGCTGAGGGGTAGCTTCTGGGTTAGCATAAACAAGATGCTGAAAATGATCTACGGCACAACCATAGGGTAAAAAAAGTATTGATTCAGCTAAATGAATCTGACGAAAGCGATCTGCATCTGTGGTGAAAAACTTGTCCATCTGTGACCAAGTTAAAAACTCCAGACTCATAGAATGAATTTCACAAGATTCATAAGTCGGCCAGAGATAGTCAATTAGAGAAAGGTTGCGACTCTGCCAACATTGAAAAGCATGACCTATTTCGTGGGTAAATACTTCTACATCCCCTTTAGTCCCATTGAAATTGGCAAAGATAAAAGGAACACCATAAGTAGGAAAGCTAGTACAAAAACCACCGCCAGCTTTACCAGTACGAGTATCTAAATCTAGAAGATTGCTATCTACCATAATTTTAAAGAAATCTCCTAATTCTGGATGCATAGCCTCAAACATTTGTTGTGCCTGTTGCAGCATCCAGTCGCGATCGCCTTTTGGGGTAGGATTTGCTTGAAGATCGAATACTGACTCATCCCAAAAATATACTTGTTCGAGATTAAGTTTGGCTGCTTTCTGGGTAATAATCTTTTCTGCTAAGGGTACAACTTCTTTAACTATTTCATCGCGATAGCGTGCCACATCGGTTTCTGTATAGTCTACGCGCTGCATTCGTTTATAGCCAAGACCAATGTAGTTATCATAGCCCAGCTTTTGCGCCATCTGATGACGTAATTTAACCAAATCATCATAAATTTCGTCTAAACACTTTTTATTTTCCTTAAAAAAGTTCCAGCGAGCTTTTTCTGCCTGGTGACGAGTAGAGCGATCGCTATCTTGAGTATATTTGCGAATGCCTGATAGATTAACAGTTTTACCTGCAAACTCAATTTCTGCTGAAGCTAAAAGTTCTACATATTGATTGATTAACTTTGATTCTTGAACCAAATCGGCTTCGATCGCAGGTTCAAAAGTAGTAATATCTGCTGACCATAAGCTAAAAACATGTTTACCGAGAATTTTCTCTAATTCTGCTCGATCGTCACTACTCAGTAGTTTGCGTTTCATTTCTACAGCTAAAGCCGTTAGCTTTGGTTGTAGTTCATCGCTGTAGTCTTTTTTTTGTTTGTAATCTTCGTTGCGAGTATCTTGACTAAAATGTAGTGAAGTTAGTGAACTCCAGCTTTCTAGACGACGACGTAAATTATCCCATTTTTGCAAAGCTTGTTCTTTCTCTACCCTAGTTTTCGCTGTATCTAAAGCTGTATTAATAGTTTGATATTCTGCCTTTACTTGTTCTAAGGTAGGAATTTCTACTTGAATGTTGGCAAAATCGACTGTAGTTAGGCTCATGATTACTGGTAATTAGGGCTATTATTCAAATTTTAACGAAGTTATCGAGCTGAATCTATCTGTTAATTCCCCTCTATTCTGTAGTTAAGTGTAATTAAGTTGCAAATTAAGGTTATATACAGATTAAAGCTTTTAGTGGAGAAAATAAAATGGCTACACTGCTTTTAAGGACAGTGTAACCAACAACCTTGAAAATATTTGCCTTTCTACTAGATAACTCTGCTTAGCAATTTTGTTTTTACGCGAATTATTTTCTTCTGTAACTAATCTTTACAATCAATTTTACTTTTTGTCTTTCGACTTATTTGATTAATTCTCTCTTGCCAAATTGCCACTAAATTTTGGATTGTTTGTTCCCAAGTATATTCAGAAATAACTAATTCACGACCTTTTTTACCCATTTCATGTCTTAAAGCTTGATTTTCTACTAAAATTTTGAGCTTGTTCGTAAAATCGCTAATATCTTGAGGATTAAACAGAAATCCATTAATTCCTTCTTCTATATTTTCTACTACTCCGCCAGCGCGGGGTGCTAAGACAGGAATACCCGCAGCAAAAGCTTCTAATACAGTTAATCCTCTAGTTTCTTTCTCTGAGGTAGTTACATGAATATCACTATTTGCCATTAATGCAGGAACATTTTCGGGTAATACTCTACCTAATAAATGGACATGAGGTGTTAGATTGCTTAGTCTAGTGATAATCTCTTCTTTACTTTCCCCATCTCCAGCGATTAAGATAGCTAATCTAGCTGGATCGATCGCTCTGAAAACAGCAGGGAAAGCATCAAGGGTAAAATCCCAACCTTTATCAGGAGTTAACCGACCAATAAAGATCAATTTAACTTGCCGATCTACTTGTGGCAAATTATAGGTTTGAGCAAAAAAATTCTCCTGTCGTAATTTGGGATTAAAATTACTGCCATCCAGACCAAGAAAATTACCATATATAGCATTATTAATACCTAGGTTAGTAACTTTAGGTAGCGTCACTTTACTAGCTACAAGAGTTACATCGTAAGAATTATAAACATAGACAATTAATTTTTTAACTAGGAATTGAAGAATAGCGATCGCCCAACCAGGCAAAGGAAAAAAGTCTTCTAAATATTCTAAAAAATTAGTTCTAAAAAAACTAAGGCAAGGAATACCTTTTCGTTTAGCAAAATCTACACCAGCAACTCGCCAAAGACCCACAAATAATCTTTCTGGTTCATCGACATGGATTATATCTGGTTGAAATTGTTCTAATTCTTGTAAAACTGTCTTATAAGAACTGCGAGCTACATTACGCTCAAAATCAACAAAAAAAGGCTGACTTTTAAGATTTACTACTCTTACTCCAGGCAAAATTTCACCAGTATATTCTCGCCAGTTAGGATATATAGACTCTAACTCTCTATAGTCTGGGCAAAATAATAATACTTGATGTTCTCCTTTACTTAGTTTTTGCAACCGATAAAATCCACTAACTGTGACACCATCAATAACAGGGAGGAAGCCAGAAGTAATAATTGCAATTTTCATGAAAAAATTCCTGCTTGGTAGGTGCGATTATACCAAGAATCAGGCATTTATCAGTTACTTAAGGCGACTACCTTGGATGGCAAATCTAATTTAATTATTATCTTAAAAGCTAATAGCTAATAGCTAACGGCTAAAAGCTATGAATTACCAAAAACCTCTTCTACCACTAGGCAAAATAGTTGTCCAATTAGTTTTTGCTTGAGCTAATTGTTCTTTGGTAATAGTGGCACTAGTAAGATTAGCACCGCAGAGATTAGCTCCTTTGAGCTTGGCATTGTCAAAACGAGTAAAACTTAAATCTGCACCACGAAAATCTACTCCTTCTAAATTAGCAGCAACAAAGTAAGCTCGACCTAAATGAGCGTTACGAAAACTTGCTTGACGTGTATCGGTATTACTAAAATTGGTCGATGATAGTTCTGCTCCCTGGAAATTTGTCCTGATTAATTTAGACTGCTTAAAACTAGCTTTAGATAAATCTGCTTTTTCCAAGTCCTGTAAACTAAGATCTTTGAGTCTAAAATCTCTTCTACCATTTGCATAAGCATCTAATAGAGTTTCTGTATCTATTTTGGTCAGCTTTGTGGGTTCTGTTGATTTACCCTTACCTAAAGCAGTTTTTTGAGAACTTTGATTGCCAAAAGATTTACGACTACTATTGGTTCTGGATGAATTTGCTTGTTCCTTGCTTCTGGATAAAGATCTATTTCTAGCAGAATTTGGATTAGCTCTACGCAGAGAATTATTTTCAACCAGCCTAGAACTACCTCTCGACATTTTTGAGGAGAACATAGAATGTCTTGAGCTAGAAGAATGTTGAGATGGAGTAGACAATCCAGAAGAAGAACTAATCATGCTGTCTGCGAGGCTATCTATGTGACCATCCAAATCTAAGACTCCTAGTGCTTCATCGGCTGTTTTATAGCGATTTTTGACGGAAACTTCCAACATCGTCGTTAAAATTTCAGTGAAATGATCGCTCACTCGCAAATTTTTGAACCAGTCTATTTCTCCAGTAATCGGGTCGCATTCCATGTTTTTGGGAGCTTTACCAGTCATTAAATACATACAAGTTATACCTAAAGCATAGATATCACTGGCATAAACAGGACGCATAGCCAACTGTTCTGGGGGAGCGAAACCAGGAGTACCAACGGCAAAGGCGGTTAAAGCTGTTTGTTCAGAATTACCCGCAGCAACTGTATTTACTTGATTTTTAACTACACCAAAATCAATGAGTACTAATTTTTGATCTAGCTCTCTGCGAATAATATTGGCTGGTTTAATGTCGCGATGAATTACTTTTTGGGCATGAATATCTTTTAAGATAGTCAGAATTTCTTTGAGAACTTGCTTAGCTTGAGTTTCGTTGAAAACACCATTCTTTTTGACTTCTTGCTGTAAAGTATTGCCTTTAACAAATTCTTGTACTAAGTAAAATTGTTTTCTGTCTTCAAAATAGTCTAATAATCTAGGTATTTGAGGATGATTACCAATCTTGCCTAAGGTTTTTGCTTCTCGCTCAAATAGTTGCCTTGCCATAGACAAAAATTGAGGATTGTCTGTATTAGGACGTAATTGTTTAATTACACACAAAGGATTACCAGGAAGGGAAATATCCGCAGCTAAGAAAGTTGCCCCAAAACCACCTTTTCCTAGTCCTTTTACTAGATGATAGCGATCGCGCAACAGTAATTTTGAACCACAAGCCTTACAGTTTTTAGCTTTGGGATGATTAATTGGTTTAGGGCAAGATGGATTTAAGCAGTAGGTCATTAAATGATACCAATATTACTCTATGCACATCGATGATTACATAGCGATTACTGAATTATTCAGTAAAAAATTACCTATTCCTTTTGTTCCCAAAAAACTCAGTTATCTAACAAGACAGTACCCTAATTTTCTAAAAATCAATCAATGTTGACCAGATCGACAACAAACAATCTTGTTTGAGAAGGTTTAACGGCTACTCTTTTTGTCCATTATTCTAAAATACTTTTACAGTCTTAGCGGATGGCTATCGGACTTCCTGGCGAGCCTGTGGCACCAGCAATAGGAACACGAACAAAGATGTAAGCAAATTGGTAGACTTTATCCTCAATTAATCCGTTCAAGTTAAGATTTTCATGTAAAAAGATACCATTCTTGGTAATCAATTCTCCGTGTACTGGAAAAGCCAGATTAGGATCTGGGTTAGGGACAACTTCCACTGGCCAGGTATCAGCTCCAGCGAGCATAACCTGTTTTTCTATCAGCCAGTTAGCAACTTCCAAGCCTATTCCTGGAGCACCTTGATTAAAACGTTCATTATCTACTTTCCAGAGACTTCCCCAACCAGTATTAAAGAGAACTACATCTCCTGGCTGTATATCTTCCTCTTTCATGCCTTGCCTGTCTAAGGTAGCTTTAACATCTTCCATAGTTATTTCTTCCCCTGCCTCTAGCATTCGGTTCTTTTGTCCGGCTATATCAAGAAGAATCCCACGAGTAAAGATGGGTCGAACATTTTCTATGCCCAGCTTTTGTAAACCATTGGCATTAGCCATTTCCTTTTCAGTGAAGCCATTGTAATAGCGCATTTGTTTCTGGTCTCCTGGTTCTCCTAGCTGAATGCCAATATGACCTAAACCATCAAATTGAGTTCCCACTTGCCCAATTTCTGTAGTGAGAAACTCATCATGATACACTAGCTGATTTTGACCCAAAGGACCTCCAGTGGGTGCACCAGGAATTCGCAATGAGAACACACGTTCACCAAAAAGTGGCATCTCCCCATCATACTGCCGACCTAATTCATAGATCTTTCCTGTTTTAATTAGCTGAGTTGCACTCATTACCTTCTTGTCCGTCATCCAGTTGCTGGCTCCTGCCTCATCTTGATCTCCCCACCTCGAAGGCCACCAAGGTGTTATTCTCTGAACTACTTTGGAGTTAGAACTAGCTCCTACTTTGACAGTCGAAACTAGGGCAGCTAGCAATAATAATAGGAATATAGTTCTTCTCACAACATAGTTTTTAGACATCTTGCTACTCCTGAATCGGCAAAACCGACATGATACTAATAAATGTGCCATAATTTGAGCCTGACGCACCCAGTAAGACAAAAAATCTCCATATCACAACCAATGACCTAGACTATATTAGTTTTATGGCGATCGCACTCTATATAATTTCCGAACTCTCTTAGGTGATTTCCAAGAAAGAAATTACCAACTAACAAGGTCGAATAAGAATATCCCATTTGGGTAAATGTGGATTTCGCAGGAGACGCATTTCAATTTCTTCCATGGCTTT
>JASJDI010000269.1 GCA_030065155.1 Xenococcaceae cyanobacterium MO_188.B29 | reverse complement strand
GATCGCTTTATTTATCAATGTTAAAGTCAGTTATTAAAAGCATTATACCTTATTTTGACTAGCAAAATTGTTTAAGTCCCGTTAGGAATAACGGTTTTACCAGATTGAGAACGCCAAGTAGCTGCCAAGCTAGAATTAGCTACACCTAGCATAAAGCCAATGGTTGCTAATAGAATTATTGATTTCAGTTTCATGTAATTCAAGCGCGTGATTTTATTAATATATTTCCCCCAAATCTTTACACGCTTGCTAAATATTCAATTTAGTTCCTATTTTCTTGTTGCAAATATTAAATCTCATATTCATGAAATAGGATTTCTAGCATGATGATTTTCTTAATCTCCATCGTCTTTTCCCTATTACAGGGGTTATGGTTAATCCTGTCTAACTTTTAGACGAATGACGAAAAATATGAGAATGTTCGGGATGATAGAGACGGGAACGAGTTTGTTGGATTTTATTTAAAGCAGGACTAATAATATACAGCGTTGTCCGAATCAAGTTATTCTCTCTGGTAGTTATTGCCATCTTTTCTAAAGGCACAATCCAAATTTGTTCATCCTGCCAACCAACCCGAAAACAAATTGCTACAGGAGTATCTGCAGGATAATGTTTTAGTAGTTTGGCTTCAGCTATTTCTATGTGACGAGCAGCTAAATAAAGGCATAAACTAGCTTTATGGGCAGCTAAGGAGGATAGTTCTTCTGATTCTGGTACAGCAGAAGCGTTACCACTAATACGAGTAAGAATGATGGTCTGGACTAATTCTGGGACGGTTAATTCTGTACCTAATTTAGCAGCAGCAGCTTGAAACGCACTAATGCCTGGGACTAGTTCAAAAGGAATATTAGCATCGGCAAAGGCTTGTATCTGTTCACCGATAGCACTATAAAGACTAAGATCGCCAGAATGGAGACGAACTACAGCCAGATTTGCTTTTACTCGCTCGATCGCTAAAGGTATAATTTCTTCTAAAGTTTTATTCCCCGTAGGAATTAATTCCGCATCAGCACGAACATCCTGTAAAATTTGTTTAGGAACAAGGGAGTCGGCATAGAGGATTACATCCCCTTGAGCAATAATTTTTTGGGCTTTAACTGTCAGTAATTCTGGATCTCCAGAACCAGCACCAACAATATATACACCTGGTTTAAGTTGGTTCATTATTTTTTGAGGAGTTCAGGAGTTCAGGAGTTCAGGAGTTCAGAAGTTCAGAAGTTCAGAAGTTTAAGAATAGGGGAATTCCACAACCACCCTTACTTTGTAGACCTAATCTACTGCGTCGCTAAAATTGTTTAGTTCTGTATATTGGAATAAGGTGACACTACATCAGGAAGGCGACGCTTAAAAACATAAAGCCAGATTAAGCCTAATACACTTAAAGCAATAATTACTAGGCTGATAACTTGAGCCATTCGCAAAGGTCCTAACATCAGACTATCAGTCCGCAAACCTTCAATCCAAAAGCGACCCAGACTATAACCCATAAAATAATTTAAAGCTATTGTTCCTACTTTATAGCGTTCTCCTTGTTTTAAGCTCCAGAAAAATAAAGATATTAAGATCGCAAAAACCATTATGTTCCATAAAGACTCATACAAAAAAGTAGGATGAAAATAATCATAATTGAGATATTCTAAAGGACGATTGCTTGGGGGAATAAAAAGTCTCCAGGGTAAATCTGTTGGTCTGCCAAAAGCTTCTGAATTAAAAAAATTGCCCCAACGTCCAATTGCTTGTCCTAAAGCTACAGAGGGTACTACCAAATCCATTAATTGCCACAAAGAAACTCGATTGAGACGAGCAAAAACTATTGCTGCCAGCGTACCCCCAATAATTGCCCCATGAATAGCTATACCGCCTTTCCAAATAGCAATAATGTCTTCAGGACGTTGAGCATATTCTTGCCATTGAAATAAAACGTAATAAATACGAGCGCAGGGAATAGCACTAACTATTAACCAAATTGCTAAATCAGCTAACAATTCTGGATTAACCCCACGACGTTTAGCTAAATACTGAGAAAGACTAACACCGATTAAGACAGCAGAAGCAATCAAAAAACCGTACCAGCGAATAGCAATAGGCCCAATTTCAAACATAATAGGACCAGGAGATTGAAACTGAAATGCCAATAGCATAGGAGATAAGGAATGAAATGTGATCGATGAGGCAGGAAATAAGTTAATTACTTACTGATGTTACGCAGTACCACGAAAAATTAGTTTTTCAGTACTTTAGATCAGCTACAACAACAAAAAACATAAATCTTTTATTTTTTATTTGTGTATTTTTCCAGGAGTAGTAGACGCGAGCTTTAAATAGAGTAGGCATTAAAAGCTGTTTAAAAACTCATTACTTATTACTCATTACTCATTACTTCCACCTAAAGATAATAGTACGTAACATCAGTTACTTATTTCTCAATTCACCCTGGAGGCCATTGCATTTGACGATCGCCTAAAATATGTAAATGGATATGATCTACTGTCTGACCGCCATCTGCACCATCGTTAATAACCACTCGATATCCATTTTTTAATCCTACCTGTTTGGCAACTTTTTTAACTGTTAACAAGAGATGACCTAGCAAGTTACTGTCTTCTACTTCTGCTTCTGATAAACGAGGAATCAGCTTTTTGGGAATAACTAAAACGTGGGTTGGTGCTTGAGGACTAATATCTCTAAAAGCCAAAGTTAAATCATCTTCATAGACAATGTCAGCAGGAATTTCACGACGAATAATCTTACCAAAAATAGTATCACTCATAAATTTTGTTTATAGCTGCTAACTGCTCATTCTTAATCAGGATACCAAAACATCCCTTTAATTCCTTCTGGGTCAAGAATAAATCCTAAACGTCGGTAAAAATTAACTACATGGGGGTCGGCAAATAAAGTAATATTGCTGATATCAGCACCTCTGAGTTTTTTAATTGTATACTTCATTAATTCTTTACCTAATCCTCGATTTTGAAAATCAGGGTCTACCACTACATCCCAAATTGTGGCATTAAAAGCATGATCTGATGTAGCACGAGCAAAACCAATGAGCCGTTTTCTCTGCCCCTTTATTTCCCACATAGATACTACTAAAAAGCTATATTGAATTGCTTTTTTTACTTTTCTTAAAGGTCTACGAGCCCAGCCAACGCGATCGCAAAGTTCTTCTAATTCGTACAAATCCAGGTCTCGCTCTGTACTGAACAGGATACGCGATTCAGATTGACGTCGATCATCCACATAAGTTAGACCACCTTCAAATCTGGTAGCGGGAGAAACAGCTACATTATCAGAGTTACTAAACAATTTTTTCCAAAAAACCATGCCAATATGGCTACATTATGCTTTATTTTTATTATTGGAGATATTTTGATCGTATATCTCAGCTATATTAATCTATTTTAAGCAACAAAAGTATATCTATAGAGAAAATAAATCAAAGATAATCAGCAAAAGCTTGTAAATTTATGGATTTACCCTATTTAATCCCCAGGTCACCGTTACTCCGCCTTTTGGGTTCAGCATCGAAAAGCGTTCCCTTGCTAAGTCGGCTTGCGTCCTTTGAGGAGGGGCTGTGGGCAGAACCCACCCACCGCAAGTACTTCACCGCAACGCGCTGCCTCACCAACGAAAGTGCCTCATTATGAGCGACTCGTTCAAGAACTCTTACCAAGACACGACGGAGCGAGGTTCACAAGGGGGCGAGGAAACCTCGCCCCACGGCTTCTTGCCTGCAGTGACTGATGTTTCCCAGTCAATGTTAGGATAAGGATATGCCAACTATTGATATTCTGGGAGTTCCTCACGCCTACGAGCTTACCCCTTCTCCTGATAAATCTTCTGCCCCTGTGTTAGTTTTTCTCCATGGCTGGCTACTAAGTCGCCATTATTGGCAGCCTTTGATTGAGCAGGTATCAGGGGAATATTCATGTCTAGCTTATGACTTAAGGGGATTTGGAACTACAAAAATCCCATCTGAGCTAGGTTCTCAAGAGGAGTGTAGCCGTTACTATAACCTAGCTGCCTATGCAGAAGATTTGCATTGTCTATTGCAAAATTTAGAGATTGAAAAAGCTTGGCTCATCGGTCATTCTCTAGGAGGAAGTATCGCTCTTTGGGCAGCAGATTCTAATCAAGGAAATATAGAAGGGGTAATCTGTTTGAATTCTGGGGGAGGTATCTATCTCAAAGAGGAGTTTGAACGTTTTCGTGCTATGGGCAAAAATTTAATTGAATATCGTCCTAATTGGTTAATGTCTGTTCCCCTAATTGATTTTTTATTTGCTAGGATGATGGTCGATCGCCCACTGAATCTTCATTGGGGTCGTCAAAGAATTATTGATTTTGTTAGAGCCGATAAAAAGGCTGCTTTAGCAGCATTATTAGATTCAACCACAGAAACTGAAGTTCATCTATTACCGAGATTAGTTGCTAGTTTAAATCAGCCAGTTTATTTTATAGCCGGAAAAGAAGATAAAGTAATGGAACCAAAATATGTTAAACATTTAGCCAGTTTTCATCAACTTTTTGCTCAAAACAAAAAAAATGTTTTTGAAATTGCTGATTGTGGTCATCTATCAATGTTAGAACAACCAGAAATTGTGGCCTCAATTATTATTAAGATTCTCAAGCAATATCAATAGCATAAACTGACATACAAATAGCTAATCTGAATTAGAATTAATTAAATTATTCTGGCATTATGTCAAAATAAAATTAACAGATGAGCTTAAATAAAAATTATAAGGAGTTACGGACAATTAGGAGAAACCCATGCTACACCGCAAGATTTATCAACTCTATCAAGATGGTCGTGAAGTTTCTATCTTCTTGCGGGATCAGCAGCGATGGATAGACAATGGTCGTATTGTTGATTTTGAAGGAGATTTAGTATCGATCCGCTATGAACTCGAAGAAGACGATGAAATTAGCTCTTGGGAAGAAATGGTGAGACTGGAAAGTATTGGTGCCATAATGCAGAAATTAGCATCTGTTTCTAAACATAATTCAGAAATACTGATTTCTGATGATTGTCCTCAAGCAGAACAAATACATCCTCACTCTCCAGAAACGAATCAAGAGTAACATCGATTCTAGATTAGAAGGATAAATGAAAATATATTTCTATTTCTAATGTTTGTCTGGTTCTAAAGGTTCAAAAACTGGGCAATATCCTTCGGGTATAACTTTAAATCCATAAAGAGGAGAAGATTGATTCCAACAATGGTGATTGCCATAGTACTTGCATATATTACAACAGTCAACATCTGTTGATATTTTCCCGTTACTATTTTGATTGAGGAGTTCTCGTTGGGATAATCCCCGTAAAATTAGCTCTTCTCCTTGCCAACGAGCTTCCACTAATCCAGTATCTGCAAACTTATTCCAACGAGGGTCACTGTTAATTACATCGGGGAGTGTGATAGTAACATAAGAACCAACCTCATTTAACTCCCCTTCGTAATGAGTAGGTGGTGGTGTTGCTGGTTGAATAAAGCGATCGCCAATAGGCAATTCCACTAAAGTATTACTAGCAGGAGTATGAAGTTGATAGCGGTTACGAAGTTCCTCTAAGCCAGTAAGTTCTACTAAATAATTAGGAGAACCATGAACAAAAATAATGTGTTGAGGACGTAAATTGTGAATTAGCTGGGTTGTATTACGACCGTCACTATGTTCCGCCAAAAGATAAGTATCAATTTCGATATTTTGCAGATTTCTAATTTTGAGAAATTGTTCTTCCTTGGACTTGATATCTCTCAAAGGATGTTCTGGGATTAAAATTAGCCAATTATCTTCTTCTGGCGATAAATACTGGATTAAATCAGCACTATAATCAACTAAAAGAATGCAAGGCAACTTTCCTCCTCGAAAATTAGCTGGCTTTATCAATCTTCTCATGCGAGGACAAACTCGCTCATCCCAAAATAGAGATTGATGTTTAGCAAAATTTTGTACTGAAGCAGGAAATTGATTTAACAATTCTAAATAAAGATCGCAAGCCTGAGCAGTTAGACCATCAACCCAAATATCTAAATCTCTGCCAGTAAACTGGTGATGGGAACGAAGTAACTTGAGAATTTCTTGACCTAAACCGATGGGAGGCACAGGTAGTAGCACATTTTTACCAGCGGTTAGAGCCTGGTTAATGCGCTCCATCAAATGTTTTTCTTGTTGACGGCGATGAGGGTGGCGAACTGTTCCATAAGTACCTTCGATAATTAATACATCTGGAGCCAATCCTCGAAAGTTTTCAATAGATAACCCTTCTACTAGTTGAAAGTTAGAAACAGAAAAATCACCAGTGTACATCACCTTGTAGCTTTTGTGTTCTGTTTGATAAGTTAAAACAATTGCTGCTGCACCAGGTAAATGTCCTGCTGGAAATAATTCAGCTTGAAGGTTTTCCGCTAAAGCGATCGGTGATTGCCAAGGTAAAGGTTGACAGATATCACTAATTTTAATCCCTTTTTGATTTTGCCAATGCAATCCCAGGAGTTTTGCTGTTACCTCGCTAGCATAGATTGGTATTTGCGGAAAACTTTCATGAAGTGCCTGAAGACCACGACTATGATCTTCATGAGCATGAGAACAAAAAATTAATTCTGCTGGAGGTTTGTTATCTATCTGTAAAGAATAGACATCTGTTAATCCACAATCAAGAAGAATACGATGAGGTCCCATCTGCAACAATAAGCACACTCCTTCGTCGCTGTGTCCCACACCATAAGGGAGACAAGACAAAGAAGTTACATTGGTGCTAGATGCTGGGCGACGCTTACTCATAACTTTAGCCTTCAAAACCTTCCTGATGGCTATAATTAACTAGCGCGCTTCCATTAGTCAACCTTACTAAAAAACACTCAACTTAACTATCGCAATTTTTTCAGTTAGTAAGAGACTGAAGCAATAGTAGGCTCCTGCATAAGTTTAACAAATCTTGATTAAATCAAGTGAGGGATGATTAGTTAAATTAATCACCATACTTCAGACATTCATAATCTGAGCTTTATTAAAAGTCTGAAATCTTAAGATGAGCCTACAGCAATTCCAGCAATTCTATTGCCAAGATAATTTTAGTTTAGTGTGCTGAACCATTACCATCATAATTATCTGAATCATAAAATCCATTTTTAGTACCAAAAAACACAGAAGAGACTAAAAATAAACCAGTCAGGACTAATATTATTAACTTTACATCCATAGTTTTTTACTCAAGTTGATTTATCTATTCATTATGATAATGCCAGCCAACTAATTAAATTATGCAAAAAATCTAATTTTTGCCCTCAGAGAAAAATCAAAATTACAGATATGCTAGCTTGGGGATTGAGAGATGGGAGCAGCAATGGGCAATTCTTCTACCTCAGTGAGTTTTTCTAGAGTCAAACGAGAAGATTGATTACTGCCAGAGAGTCGTTTCAGTAGCTTAGGACGAGGATCGTGCATCAGAAAGATAATTTCATCTCCTGGTTGCCACTCTTCAGCAACTTTTGCTATCTGTAAATTTGTTTCTCGCTTAATTAGTAAAGGTAAAAGTTCTCCAGAGCGAATTAATGCTTGTAGATGAACTTGCTGAAAAGAAAAGCCTGGCTCTTTAAGAACCGTAATGCCTAACTTAAATTGTTCATCATCAAGATATTTATTCCAAGTTTTGATGGGTAGTTGAGATACAAAAGCTTGACTAACTTTAGCTTTACTAGTGCCATTGCTTTCACTATCTTGAGGAAATACGGCTAAAACTCGTGGTGGTTGAAATTCTTCAACTGCTCGCTGAGCTAACACTAGATTAACTTCTCCATTATTAGTCAAAGCAATAAAAGTACCCATGGATTCAATCCCTGCTTCTTCTAGTGCTTCGAGATCGAGACCGCTACTTTGAAATACAGATAAGCCTTCTGCTTCTGCTTTTTGACAATCTTCTGGATCTGTATCAAATAAAACAACTGATTCCCCTGCATCTTGGAATAGACGACCAATTAAACGTCCTAAAGCATTACAGCCAATAATTACTGCTCCATTAGCTTCACTGGATGTAATCTTTAACCATTGGGCAACCCAACGAGCCGTTAAACCTTGCAAGAAAACTGTCATCATGATGGTAAGAAAAACCAAGGCTTTAATGGCATCTCCACCATTAATCCCGTTTTCAGTCAGTAAAATGGCAAATAAGGAAGCAACAGATGCCGAGATAATACCTTTGGGGGCAATCCAAGCGAGAAATAGCTTTTGTCGCCAGTTCATAGAACTATTCCAGGTACATAGAGCAATACTAATGGGTCTGACTATAAGCATAAGAACTAGTACTGCCAAAACACTACCCCAGCCTAAAGCAAAGACACTATCAATAGAAAGATCGGCAGCGAGCAAAATAAATAACACTGATACACAGAGAATAGTTAATTGCCCTTTAAATCTTTTAAGTAGTCTTTCTTCAGGAATTGATGAAGCTTTGAGAACCATACCCGCAACTACTGTAGCCATCAATCCCGATTCGCTACGAATACTCTGAGATAAACCAAATAGACCCCATAAGCCTGCTAGAACAACTAAATTTTTGAGTTCTTCTGATAAAAAGCTAGCTTGTTTAATCAATAACCCAATGAGCCAACCGCCAGCTACACCAATGACAGCACCAATTCCTAAGCGGAGCATCAACCCACTAAAAATCGCCACAGGAGCAGCACTACTATTCAAAATAGTATCGAGTACAACTACTGCTAGAATTGCCCCCACCGGATCGATTAAGACTCCTTCTCCTTCCAAAAGGGTTGCAACTGGTCGATCGACTCTTACTTGCTTAAGCAGTGGACCAATTACTGTTGGACCAGTAACTACTACTAAAGAAGCATATAAAAAGGCGATCGACCAGGGAAACTCTGCTAGCCAATGAGCAGCCATCCCACCACCAATTAAGGTGATTAAAGTACCTAAAGTTACTAGATTACGTAGACTTCCAGAAACTCTACCTAAATCTCTTAACTCTAGATTTAGTCCTCCCTCAAATAAGATAATAGCAACGGCTAAAGCAACTAAGACTTCTAAGCCAACTCCCAATTCATGGGGATGAAGGATGTTCAAGCCATCAGACCCAAGTAGAATACCAAAAAGAAGCAAAAAAACGATGCTGGGTAATTTAAAATATTCACCAGAGACTTGGGCAGTAATGCCTGCCAGAACAGCGATAACTATTTGTAGGGTAAGTTCAAAAGATCCTTCCATAAGC
>JASJDI010000268.1 GCA_030065155.1 Xenococcaceae cyanobacterium MO_188.B29 | reverse complement strand
CCAATTCCGAATTCGATAGCTCGTCTTGGTCTCTTTTTCTGACATGGTTCAGAAGGGTTGGTTGAATTACTCTCTCTAATTATCTCAGCTAACTCATAGTTTTTATGCAACAATGCCCATGAGATATCTCATTTAGATTTATTATACGAAATCCGATTACCAAAACATACTTTCTCATTGATACTCTGAATTAGTCTTAAATCCTTCTGACATCACGTTTCCTGCCTCCTGCTTTACCTATTTTTTCAGTAGGTTATCTAAACTGGATTTGGTATTGGATACACCTAAATCAACAATCAACAATTAGTAAAAAGCAGAGTATTAGACTATACTTTATCCAAATAAGAACCGCTATAATACTTCCTTCAGATTATTATTTTTTCCGCTTCCAGAAACTACAATCAACTTCTTCTTTAGGATCGGAAGCTCGATCTTGTTTTAATTGTTCTACATACTCCTTATTAGCTGCTTCATCAACTACCCACCTGAACTGATTTACATCCCACACACCTCTGTAGATGGCTTCTTCCCAGTAGCAAGCTGACTTGATTTGCGATGAAGTAAGATTTTTAGCGTCAATTAAGTAAGCAAGATGAAGGTTTGCACTAGAAAGATAAGCATCAGAGAAGTTAGCACGATAGAGATAAGCACGAGAGAGATTGGCGCGATAGAGATAAGCAGTAGAGAAGTCTGCGTTATAGAGATGAGCGCGATGCAAATTAGCATCATAAAAGTCAGCGCGGTAGAGGTAAGCACTGGAAAGATAAGAACTAGCAAGATTAGCACTGGAGAGATTCGTGCTATAGAGGTAGGCATTAGAAATATGCGCAAATTTAAGATTGGCGTTAATCAGGTTAGCACCGGAAAGATCTGTACTGGAGAGGTTCGTACTCTCTAGGTTAGCACTTTCGAGATTAGCGTGGGCAAGATTGGCATTTTCAAAATTAGCACTGGCGAGATTAGCATGGGCGAGATTGGCACTGGCAACATTGGCACCAGCAATATTAGCACTTTCAAGCTTGGCATGAGAAAGATCGGCACGATAAAGGCGTGCGGAAGTCAAGTCATAAGATTTTAAGCTTTGTCTTGCTTTTACTAGTTTTTCTAAAGCAGGAATTGTATTAGAGCAATTTTGCTGTTTTTCTGCACACTCTCGAATTAATTTTTTATTTCTATAAATTTGAATTTCTCTGTGTATGAAGTAGCCACCAATAGATATTCCCAATAAAATAAGAACAAGGAGTTTTAAACGATTTTTTTTTGACCCAATACTTCTGGCGAACAAGGTTTCATCCAATCTTAATTTATATATACTTCAATCTTAACAAATAAAGTAGTTATAATCACTTAGTTTAAAAAATCCTAAAATATTTTCTTTAACTATTGATTTTGGCAACATCAATCAATAGTTTTTGTCCTATGGAAGTGGCTAAATCTGCTCTTCCTGCTTCAATTAAAGCTCGATCGCGTATCCGACAAGAATCACACAAACCACAGGGTTTTTCTTCTCCTTTATAACAAGACCAAGTATCGGAAATAGGTACTCCTAAACTAAGAGCGCGGTTAATTATATCTACTTTAGAATCTTTAACTAAAGGGGCAATTAACTCAATCTTTTTACCTTCTATTGCTGCTTTGGAAGAAAGATTGGCCAATTGCTGATAAGCTTCTAGATATTCAGGACGACAATCTGGGTAGCCAGAATAGTCTACAGCATTAATACCGAGATAAATTGCTTGGGCATTTTTGGCTTCTGCTAGAGAAAGAGCGATCGCAATGAAAACAGTATTTCTACCTGGTACATAAGTAGAAGGAATAGTATCTGGTTGTATTCCTTCTTGGGGTAAAAATATCGATTTATCAGTTAAGGATGAGCCACCCCACTGAGATAAGTTGACATCAACAGTAAAATGTTCTTTAATCTCAAGAGCCTTAGCAATTTTTTGGGCAGCTTGTAATTCTTTTTGATGACGTTGACCATAACGAAATGAGAGGGCAATTATTTCATACCCATCCGCTTTAGCGATCGCTGTAGTTGTTGCCGAATCCAAACCTCCAGACAGTAAAACAACTGCTTTTTTCATCGAATTTCTAAAAATTTATGGGTTTGTAAACTAATACGCCATTGAGAATGTTGGAGTACATAATCGAATATTAATTCTTGACTCTTAGACGTATTCCATTCTGGTTGCAAATATTTATAACATTGAGGAGATACTAAACTAGCTTGTTGTTCAGCCCATTTAAGATCGTATTCGTTAACCACTACTACCTTTAGTTCATCAGCTTCATTATAGATACTAGGATGAGGTGGTTTAAACTGCTTAGGTGAAAAAGTTACCCAGTCGAATTTACCACTAAAAGGATGTGCGCCAGAAGTTTCTAGATGAACCCGCATTCCTAATTTTTTGATTGCCTCTGTTAAGGGATTGAGGTTGTGCATCAAAGGTTCACCACCAGTAATAACAACAATAGCAGGATTATAAGTTTTTGCTTCTTTAGCTAAATCTTCTATGCAGTGTTGAGGATGATGTTGAGGATTCCAAGATTGTTTAGTATCGCACCAAGGACAGTGTACATCACATCCTGCTAAACGAATAAAAAAAGCACTTACCCCAGTCCAGGCACCTTCGCCTTGAACGGAGTGAAATGTTTCTACTATGGGATAAGTTAGGGTTTTTATCGCGTTCATTATTTTGTATAACTATGTCTGTTATAAAAACAAGTTAACTCACATTTTCCAGTTAACTTGTTTTGTACAGATAATTTTCTTACTTTTTGGCAATAATCCAAATAGCATGAACCAAACCAGGGACGTAACCTAGTAAGGTTAAAAGAATGTTGATCCAAAAATCTTTACCCAAACCAACCTGTAAAAAGACTCCTAGTGGTGGTATAAAAATTGCGATTATAATACGAACTATGTCCATTTTCTTTTCTATTTATTTTCAAACAACCTGATTTATATATCTATCATAACGATCTTTAAATCAATCAAAAAAATAATAATATTTCAAGATATATTAATCTTTGCTATTATTATTTGCAAATTTATATTCATTTTTATGAGTGAACTTTAACTGAAATTTTAAGCCAATAGAAAATCAAAAATAGACAACTTAAAATGCTTAAAATAACTCCTAGTTTAAAAGCAGAAGTCCATTCATAAATAAGTGCTACTTGATGATTTCCTTTTTCGAGATTAATTTCTATTGTTCCATCATCAGAGGTATTAATTGGATAAGGTTCATTATTTACATACAAATGCCAAGCAGGATAATAATAAGTGCGAATTTTAATAATTGATGGTTTTTCTGCTACTACCTCAAAATTTCTTTGATAGCTTTTCCATTGATGCAATTGTATCTTAGCTTCACCTTCAACTAGAGTAAGCTTTGCTTGTCCTAAAATCGGTTCGGCAGATGGAATACCTTGCTTGACTAGAGGACGATATTCGCCTACATCTATTAACTTATCTGTAAATGGTTCTTGTAAAGCTAATCTAGATGGTTCTAAATGTTCAAGATTAGCTTTCCCTGGATTACGAAAAGTAGGAAATTTACGAGAAAGCTTATAACTGTAACTAGCATTAACTAATAAAATTGCTGCAATGATTAGAGACAAAAAAATCTTCAAATGTAGTCTGAGTCGGAGAATTTTGCTTACTACAACTCCACATAATGCGGAACTACCGAAAGCATAAAGACTACATAATCGCCAGGGCGCTTGTACTTTTTGTAGAGTTGTACTAGCTTGCCAAATAGGTACGGATACCCAACTCATCATTAAAGCTACAACAAAAGTGAATAATATCCATCTTTTAGTTTCTGAAACAGTTTTTTGATCTTGACGACAATAGAAAAATGCGAGTGCGCTTAGAATTAAAATAACTAAAGATTGATGGGCAAAAATATGTGAAACTTGAAAGTCTAATTTTTTAGGAATAAAGGGTAATCCTGCACCAAAAATAGCATTAGTTATATCACCAATTACGTTTTGCATACCAGCTATATTTACTAATGGCTGTTCTAATTTATTAATGAACCTAAATAGTAAACTAGTGGTGGATAAAAAACAAAAGTAGGACTGCCATAGCCATAATTTGTACCTGCTAACCAACGAGGATACAAAATTCCTTCTGCTAGTTGTTTAGAAAAATGTTGTAGCCAAGTGATGTGCCATCTCATATCAGTCATGCCATTTAGCCCATCACGGATCATTCTTGAGTTAATAATTATAGTAGCTAAAACTAACAGTATAACTATGATTATTTCCACTAAATAAGATGGTAATAATTGTTTCTGCTTTACTGATTTTGATGAAGAAGGTTTAGTTAGTTGAGAATATATGGAAAGTTAGTTAGGTTAGGATACTACTATTAATTCTGTTAGTTATATTAATTTTTTTCTAAAATCAATTATTATCTTTGAATCCATAAGATTCTCTGACAAAATATAGAGGTCTTCTTTTAACTTCTTCGTATACACGACCTAAATATTCACCAATAATTCCCAAGGTAATTAACTGTATACCACCAAAAAATAGAACTGCTACCATCAAAGAAGCATACCCTGGAACGTCAATACCAAAGATTAGAGTACGGATAATTAAAAAAGAAGCATATAGCAAAGAAATGAACGAGACAACTAAGCCAATATAACTCCAAACTTTGAGGGGAAAAAAACTAAAAGAAGTAATGCCATCTAAAGCAAAATTCCATAATTTCCAATAATTCCAGGTAGTTTTACCACCAAAACGAGGCTCTCGATCGAATAAAATAGAAGTCTGTTTATACCCTACCCAAGCAAATAATCCTTTCATAAAACGAGTCCTCTCAGGCATTTGTTTAATTGCTTCTACTACTTGGCGATCTAATAAGCGAAAATCGCCTGTATTGGGGGGAATGGGGACAGGACTCATTTTGCCAATAGTTTGATAAAAAGATTTAGCCGTAAAACGTTTAAGCCAACTTTCTCCTAAACGCGATCTCCTAGTAGCATAGACAACATCATATCCTTCTCGCCATTTGGCTACTAATTGTTCAATTAACTCTGGTGGATCTTGTAAATCAGCATCTATAGGTATAATTGCTGCCCCGTTAGCATAATCTATACCCGCAGTGAGGGCGATTTCTTTACCAAAATTACGAGATAAATTAACTACTTTAATAGCTGGATTACAATTATGATGCTCTATTAATAATTTGAGAGTGTTATCTCGGCTACCATCATTAATACAGACAATTTCATAGGTAGTATTGAGAGGTTCTAGTGTAGATACAAGTCTTTTAATTAAATAGTCAATATTGGCTTCTTCATTATAAAGAGGAACAACTATAGAAAGTTCTACAGAATTAGGTGACAATGACATACACTCGGTTTAGTAAATATAGTGTTTGCTTGAATAATACTAAGTCTGATATTGCCTAGTCAGACAATAATTTACGATCTTCTCAATAAATGGTTAGCAGCTTTAAGCTTAGACGTATTCAGATTGCCTTCTTACATTCTGGTCAAGACAATAGGCACTCTCATAACTTAGGTGAGTCTTAGCTTATTACGGCGATTATACTGGTATCAGCAGAATTACAAAATTTCAATTTACCACTGTTCAAAAATTATCTAAGTAAATTGGGATACACATACAAACCCCAAAATAGATAAATAAACCGCGTCCATATAGAGAACTGGAGTTTTTTAAAGAAGCAATTTTTATTTCCTACTCCCGACTCCCGACTCCCTAAAAAAGTTATCTAAAAAACTACTGGTTTCAAACTAGACGCGGTTTATTTTAATTCCTATTGTCCTAATCAATATAAACAGGCTATGTCGAAAAAACTCAAGTCTATTTCCTGGGAATGGTTACTTTTAGGCGCGATCGCGATCGCTATTATTTTAAGAGTTATTAATCTTGGTAGTCGTGAATTTTGGTATGACGAAGTATTATCTTTACTTTTATCTACAGGACAAAAAAGTTTATACTCTACACCAAAAGATATACCTGTTGCGATCGCTAATTATCAAACTCTATTTTCTGTACCAATAGAACACAGTCTAAGCGACACTGCTATTACCCTAGAAAAACTACTCAAAGGGTTAGTGGCAGAACCCCATCCTCCACTGTTTTATTTGGGACAACATTTGTGGTTAAGATTGTTTGGTAATTCTGAGATAGCGATGCGTAGCTTACCCACCCTATATAGTATCGGGGCTATGGGTTGCGCCTATAGTATTGGGCGATACTTACTGGGACATCGAGGGGGTTTACTCTTTTCTGCATTACTAGGTTTAAATCCTTTTTATCTATTCCATTCTCTCAATGTTAGAATGTATTGCCCTTTGGTATTTTGGACACTTTTAAGTGGTTGGGCATTCTTAGAAACCAGCAGAAAAGAAAGTAAGCCTAAAAATTTATGGTTTTGGAGTTTAATCCTAATTATTTCCGTGGCAGCCGGATTTATGACCTTTTATTACTTTCTTTTTTTTGTAGCCAGTTTAGGAATTTTAGTCTTGTTATGGGATATCCAAAGATGGTGGCAACACGCTATCAGATTATCTATAGGAATTTTACTTCCTTTGCCTTGGCTGTTATGGGGAACAAGACAACAATTAAATAATGCAGATTTAGGTCGTTTTGCTGCGGGTAGTAATTGGCTAGACACTACTCTTAAACACCTACAAGGAATAATCAATACTCTCACTCCTCAAATTATGTGGGGAGATTGGGTGACGATTATGCCTTATATAGAGATTATCTTATCAGGAATAGTCGCGATCGCCCTTTTAGCTGCTGTCAGTATTCATCTTTGGCAACAAAACCACCGTCAACTTCTACTAGTTGCTTTATGTTTCGGGATTGTTCCTTTATTAATGATGGTAGCGGTAGACGTAATATCGGGTAAATTTACCGTTGGTTTTGGTTGGGGACGGTCATTAATTTTTATTTTGCCTGGTTGTTTATTATTGTTAACTGTCTGGCTTGAAAAAGCAGCAGGACAATGGAAATCAGTAGCAGTCCTTACCTTACTCTTATTTTACTTAACTGTTAACATCACAGATTTTTCTTGGCGTTCTCGGTGGATGTTTCATAAAATAGCAGACATAATTGAGCAAAAAACAGCCCAACCTACTCTTATTGCCATGAACTCTAATGCTTGGGGTCATGTGTTGCGCTTGGCTTATTATCTACCCTCGGAGTCCCCAGTAATGCTGCTTGCCCAAAATTCAGCTAAGTTAGCTGATGCTTTAGATAAAACCCTTATTGAGCCATCACAGCCATACCAGTATATCCTTTGGTTAGATAGCGATCGACCTGTATGGGGTTCTCCCACAAGCGACATAGAAAAAAAGCAAGTAGAACAAACTTTGAGCCCACAATTTGAGTTAGTCAAAACCGAAAGACTTATAGGCACTTGGGAGTTAGATAATTTTACTGCTAATCTCTATCAACGTCGTCTACCTAATTATTAACCTAAATATACTTTATCCCTATGAATTCCTACTCAGAACTTTTACCTGTTCCCACTGGTGGATTAGAAATTGGTAACATACCCTTTGTAACTGTGGGAACAACCCCAACCCCCCTCAAGTTTTCTTTGATTATCCCCTCTTATAACGAAGGGGATAATATTCAAGAAATTGTCAGAATTTTGAGTGGATTACTCGATAGTGAAATTCCAGGAGAATATGAATTAATTGTAGTTGACGATAATAGTCCTGATGGAACTTGGAAACTAGCCCAAGAATTAACCAGTCAATATTCTCAACTAAGGGTAATGCGTCGTCAACAAGAAAAAGGATTATCTACTGCCGTAATTCGTGGTTGGCAAGTAGCCAGAGGAGAAGTACTAGGGGTAATTGACGCTGACTTGCAACATCCGCCAGAAGTATTACTGCAACTGTGGCAAGAAATGGAAAAGGGGGCAGATTTAGCAGTTGGTAGCCGTCACGTTGAAGGTGGAGGGGTAAGTGAATGGAGTGTTATTCGCCGTTTTCTCTCACGGGGGGCGCAAATGCTAGGCTTGATTATCTTACCAGAAGTAATTGGTCGTCTCTCCGATCCTATGAGTGGCTATTTTATGGTACGTCGTAATGCCATTGTGGGAAAATCTCTAAGTCCAGTGGGTTATAAAATTTTGATTGAAGTAACTGGTAGAGGGAAAATTCGCTGGATAGGTGAAGTAGGATATGTATTTAGGGAACGTCAAGCAGGAGAAAGTAAAGTTACCTGGAAGCAATATATTGAGTATATTCAGCATTTGCTTAGGTTGCGTTTTTCTCTCTGGCCCATTAAAAGATTTCTCCGCTTTGGGGTAGTAGGGTTTAGTGGAGTTTTTGTCGATTTAGGTATATTTTATGTCTTAAGAGAAATGCTCGGACTGGCTTTGACTCGCAGTGCAATTCTTTCCTCAGAAGTGGCAATTATCAATAACTTTCTCTGGAACGATCTTTGGACTTTTGGCGATATTGCTAGCCAACAAAGGGGATGGCGCAAAAGAATTAAAAGATTACTTAAGTTTAATATAGTCTGTCTTTCTGGACTAGTATTAAATGTTTTGCTAGTTAATTTATTATTTAATGTCTTAGGAGTGAACGAATATATTGCTAAACTACTTGCGATCGCTGCTGTTACTCTCTGGAACTTCTGGTTCAATCTAAAATTAAGCTGGCGAGTTACTGATTCAAGTAAATAATTTAGTTGAGGAGTTTAGGAGTTACAAAATCAACACTAACTACTAACCACTCTATCAGTCCCTAATTATCGTATCCTTATAGCTTGTATCACTTTTAGAAGAATATTTTTGTTTTTGGGTATCACAGTAATTAATAAAACCACTAGTTTCTGAACTGTAAGTAATATAGTTATAAGTTATTTTGATGCTCTTGCCTAAACTGATAATGTCTCCAGAATCAAGTCGATGCAGATTTTTTTTGTCTCCATTAACAAATACACCATTGCGACTTCTTTGGCGTTTACCTTTACCATCAATAATCCAATAAGAATAGTCAGTTTGCCCAGTCCTTCCTGTGTATCTCATCCAGGCTATGGTTGCATGATGACGAGAAATCAGCTTATCAGAAACTACTAAAGCATTATTTGGATGACGACCAATAGAGAAAACCCCAATATTGAGAGATACCGCCCTTCTAGAATCTGGTGATTCGACAATTAGTATATGTCTTCCCTCTAATAAATTCGTCTTATTAAAATTAACTAGAGTCAGCTTAGGTTTCTCAGCAATCATCATATTTAAAGGATAATTTATATACAGGGCTATTTCATGCTAGTTCCAATGCACCAAGAAATTAATTTCTTGGCTAAAATATCAAGTCCGTTTAAACGGACTTAAGGTATAAGACAGAGAATTTATTCTCTGGCTGGTGAGAA
>JASJDI010000267.1 GCA_030065155.1 Xenococcaceae cyanobacterium MO_188.B29 | reverse complement strand
CAATGGAAAATAGGGAATAGTTTACACTATTCCCTGCCCCCGTTAAATATCTGATACTAATTTTCAGATATCCTCTTATAAAACTGACTCGCTCCTATACCAATCTCTCTTGAGCGAGAGACTTTAAGTAGTCTTTGTTAATCCAAATTTATTTACAAACTAGCATATCACCAAGCCAATAACATCTGGCATTAGTAGAGTTGCTAATTTTATTTCCCTGAGAGTGAGATTCATTATTTGCACTAATTTTTACTTGTTTAGTAACTGCTTGAGCAGAAGTAATATTGACACTCAAAGCAGCTAATGCCATTAAAATTAAGGATAGATTTTTCATGATTATTGTCAACGAAATTGTATTGGTTATCTAAAAAAATAGAACGATTTGGATGATTTACTTAAAAATTGCCATCAATAAGACTATGCTTTTCTAAGTAAATCTAATTTATTCAAGATAATTTAAAATTAATATTCCGAGTTTTAACTGATAATTAAAACCTGGAATATTAAGTTTTTATCTTAGCTTCGATAATTAAGTTAAACCATATTTTTCTTGGTGTAACCAGAAAAAATACGGAAATTACAAATTGTCAAACCACAAAAAAAGATAACTGCATCACAACATATTATTCTATATATGCTAATAGCTATTTTCGGAGGAAACACTCAAGTAATAACCGAAAAGATGGTTTTACTTAGGCGAAAAAATAACTTATTTTCAAATTAAGCAAAAGCACGGATATCATAAAAAAAGTTGTAAGCTAACCTAATAAAAAATCAAAAATATTAAAAAATTCGTCTTAAGAAAGATTAGATGCTAGCTGGAATCAAACAATTCATACCAAAACAAAAAATACTAACTACCCCACTTGTCGGCTCGACAAGTGGGGTAGTTAGGGCGGAAGATTACGAAGTCGTTCAAGACTTCGAGTTTAAAAGTAGGTTTTTGGAATCGGATTTGGTATGATGTCCTAGATTGAAGCTCAATAAGAATGATGTTAATATCGATCGAAGCACACTGAAAAGATAAGCTGGCATCTTAGCAATACTAATCTGGCAATGATATTAGCTTATGAAAGTAAAGAATTGCCCTATTCGCTATGTTGAAGCAATATAATTTCAATTGTCTAAATAAATCAGATTAAATAACGAACTAAATCGAAATCTAATCCCATCCAGATTTATTTACACCTCCAAAAGCCAACCCAATAACAGTCCACATTAGTAGAGTTAGTAAGTTTATTCCCCTGAGAGTACAATTCATTATTCGTACTCACTTCTGCTTGTCGATTAACTGCTTGAGCAGGAGCTAAATTGATACTCAAAGTAGTCAATACCATTAAACTTAAAAAGAAATTTTTCATGATTTATGTCATTACATTTAGCATTTATCATTTAACATTTATCAAAAGTTTGTCAGCAGACGATAAATACTCGCGCCATATTTGTTCTATCCTCAGAAACTCCGCCTCCGTGCTTGAACTCAAAATGTTCGCAAGTCGATCCTGACTGCCGATCAGACTAGGCTTTTCCCAGTAAATCGACTTTCATAAAGATAATAAAAAGTTAACATTCCTGGTTTGAACTGATAAGCACTACCTGGAATATTCGCTCTTTATATTACTTTGATGCTTACTGTTAAATTCAATAATGTTAAACAGAGAGATAAAACTTAACATTTTGAGTCAAACTATTCTTTAATCGCCTAATTTACTAAGAAAAACTTAAACTTTTAAACCGATATATAAAAAATAAATTAAATTACTTGGCACTAGATATTTTCTGTGTTATTCGGTTTGAAAATAGGTGACTATTAAGTAAAAAACTAGAGATCTCTCCGAACTCCTGACTCCTAACAACATCCCAAGGTTTGACATACTCCCACCAGTAAGCTCCTTGCGTCGCTCTACTGGGGGATTCTAACACCTCACGATGCTAGTTTTCTGCTTCGTTCCCCACCAACTAGAGTATCGTGACCGATTCTCCCCGTCGCTCTGAGTCCACAGACATTTTCTGAAACGATCTGCCCGACCGCCTTAAGACCACGATTTCTGACTTCTTGGCTGGCTGCTACATCGCGTGTAGTTGTATATTGGCACTCATGGCAATGGTGAATCCTAACCGACAATTCTTTTTTGCCCGTATGTGCGCCACAATTTGGACAGGTTTGAGATGTCCCATCTTTATCTACCTTGGCAAAATAGGTATCAGTTTTCCAACATACCCACTCTAAGATATTAACAAACTGCCCAAATCCAGCATCGGCTGATGAAGATGAGAGCATTCCTCTTTGCCAACTAACAAAGTTGATATCCTCAACAAAGATCATGCCAGCATCTTTAACCAAATGATGGCTTAACTTAAAGTGCCAGTCTTTTCTAGTATCAGATATACGCTGATGTAGCCTAGCTATTTTCTGGTTTAATTTATGTCGATTATTTGACCCTTTTTGCTTATTCCTCAACCTACGGGACAGCAATTTAAGCTTGTCTTGTAGAGTCTTAAGAAATCGTGGTCGTTTAATCTCTTCACCGTCACTGGTTGCTATAAATTTGTCAAAGCCCAGGTCTAAACCTCTTGGATGCCCATGAGGCAAGGGACTAGGGATCTTAACGTCTAGCTGAAGTGACAGCATCACAAAGTAACCAGATGCTTTTCTGACAATCCTTGCTTGCTTGGGAATAAAACTATCAGGAATCGAACGAGACATTCTCCACTTAACCTCTTTTAAGCCAGGTAATTTAATTGATTTATCTGATATGGGATTTTTGTTTAACTGAGGAAAAACAAATGACCTCATTCGATATTTGTTCTTAAACCTGGGTAAACCAAACCCCCTAGCTTTCATATCATCCCAAGCTCTATCTAAAGTTCTCAATGTTTGCTGTAAAACTTGAGCATTGACAGACTTGAGAAAGTCATTATCCTTTTTTGCCTCGGTCAATAACTTGGCTTGTCGATGGTAGTTTGGAAATGGCTCATCAATTGACATGATGTATTCAGATTGAATCGAGCAAGCATTTACAGGCGACTTACGAGATTTACACCAATCTTTGCGATGCCTTAACGCAAAGTTCCATACAGAGCGACATACATCAAGAGTGTTCTCAATGTATGCTATTTGCTCAGCAGTTGGTTCTAGCTTATACTCGTAGGTTAATGTCACCATGGTTATATTTTAGCCTACACAGAGACAAAATTTGTGTAGAAATTGTCAACAGGCTAAAATGAGGAGCGACCCAGCGTCGGCGCAAGACGTAAGGGAACGCGCTCCGATATGTTTGTTTGTTGGTCATAATTCATCTCGCCGTTAAATACTTCGCTCCTGAACGTCGCTTGTATTCTAACGGGAGTCCTCTCATGACATTCAAGATAGAATGAAAAAGCTATAGATACTAATATTCAGCTACAGAATATGACTACTTCTGCACCGAAAAAGACAGAATACGAAGCAATTATCGGACTAGAAACCCACTGTCAACTCAATACCGAAACCAAAATCTTCAGCAGCGAATCAACTAAATTCGACCCAGACAATCCAAATACCAACGTTTCCCCCATTTGTCTTGGTTATCCTGGGGTATTACCTGTACTCAACGAAAAAGTACTGGAATACGCTGTTAAAGCAGGATTAGCTCTTAACTGCCAAATTGCTCCCTACAGTAAATTTGATCGCAAACAATACTTTTATCCTGACTTACCAAAAAATTACCAAATTTCTCAATACGATCTGCCTATTGCTGAACATGGCTGGTTAGAAATCGAAATTGTCGAAAAACAAAACTCTGAACCCGTAAGGAAAAAAATTGGTATTACTCGCCTCCATATGGAAGAAGATGCGGGTAAACTAAATCATGCTGGCAGCGATCGCCTTGATGGTTCTACCTACTCTTTAGTAGACTTTAATCGTGCTGGTGTTCCTTTGGTAGAGATCGTTTCTGAACCCGATTTACGCTCTGGTAAAGAAGCTGCTGAATATGCCCAAGAATTACGTCGTATTATGCTTTATTTGGGCATCAGTGACGGGAAGATGCAAGAAGGCTCGTTACGCTGTGATGTAAATATATCTGTGCGTCCTGTTGGACAAAAAGAATTTGGTACTAAAGTAGAGATTAAGAATATGAACTCCTTTAGTGCGATTCAAAAAGCGATCGATTATGAGATAGAAAGACAAATAGAAGCGATCGAAAATGGTGAACCTATCTATCAAGAAACTCGCTTGTGGCAAGAAGGGTCTGGAACAACTAAAAGTATGCGGATGAAGGAAGGTAGTAGTGACTATCGTTACTTCCCCGAACCAGATTTACCACCCATTGAAGTATCCCCCGAACAACTGAAACTTTGGAAATCAGAACTAGTTGAACTTCCTGCCCAAAAACGTCATCGTTATGAAGAGAAATTAGGATTATCTGCTTATGATGCCAGAGTTTTAACTGACGATCGCACTGTAGCCGAATATTTTGAAGCTGCGGTAGCAGCAGGGGGTGATACTAAGCAAGTAGCTAACTGGGTTATGGGGGATATTGCTGCTTATCTTAAGAGTAATGAGTTAAGTATCACTGAAATTGCTCTTAAACCTGAAATATTAGCTGAATTAGTTAGTTTAATCACTAAAGGTACTATTAGCGGTAAAATTGCTAAAGACATACTGCCAGAGTTACTTACTAAGGGTGGTTCTGCTAAAGAGTTAGTCGAGAAGAAAGGATTAATTCAGATTTCCGATACAGGAGAAATCGAAAAAATCATCGATGAGGTAATTGCTGCCCATCCTAGCGAACTAGAAAAATTCCGCAATGGTAAAACCAAGTTAAAAGGTTTCTTTGTTGGGCAAGTAATGAAGAAATCTGGTGGACGTGCCGATCCTAAGTTAACTAATCAGTTATTAAGTAAGAAGTTGCAAGGGTAAATTTTAAGAAATTGACAATTGTCCATTGTCCATTGTCAATTTCTTAAGTCCTTCTTATCAAAACTAAAAAAATTAGTTAGACATATCTATAATCCCTATTGTTCCAAGTAGTCCCAATATAAATAATGTAAGACCTAGAAAACTGTAGAAAATTCTAGCTCCATTACGAGTTAATATTCTTACCATAAATCTGGCTTTACGAGAATTCATAAACCAATCCCAATTAAATATTGCGCCTGCCATAGCAAATAGACCTACAGTAATAAAAAATAAACCAGGTAAATTCATATCTTTTTCTTTCTAATCTAATATTCTATTTTTTACCGTTTTATCACAATAAATTTGCTTAAATAGAGGCTTTCTTATTCCTAATTTATGAAACTCATTTCTTAAATTCTTATTACACCTAGCCGATACAACAAAAGATACAAATAAAGTAGAAGGTAGAGTTAGAGATATTTTAGAAAACAACAGACGTTGGATATACAATCAGATAACTTACCTGAAGTGAAGAGACCAAGAAGCTTGTCTCTAAGAATTTTGTTGATTATTCCCTTTGTTATACAAATATTTGCTGCAGTGGGATTAGTAGGATATCTTTCTTTTCGGAATGGGCAGAAATCGGTGGAAAATCTGGCAGGGCAATTGATGCTAGAAGTTGGAAATCGTATTTCTGAGCGTCTCAAGACCTATTTAGCAACTCCCCACATAGTTAATCAATTGAATCAAGATGCTCTCGATTTAGGGAATTTAGACCTAGAAAATCTCCAAACTATGGAACAACATTTTTGGCGACAAAGCCAAATTTTTGAACTGGTTAGCTACATTCAGTTTGGGAGTGTCCAAGGAGAATTTGTTGGTTTAGCTGTTAATGATGATGGAACATTTAGATATCAAGTAACTGAATTTACTGGAGCTTTGCAAACCTATGCTATTGATAAACAAGGTAACAGAGGAGAATTTTTAGAAACTTCACCTAATTTTGATTCTCGCCTTAGACCATGGTACATTGTCCCACAGCAAGCAGATCGACCAGCTTGGACAGATATCTATCCTTGGGTAAATCCCCCAACCCTAGCAATTACCCTCGGACAACCCTACTACGATCGAACAGGAACATTTCGAGGCATACTGGCAACAGATTTGACTCTTGCACAGATTAGTGACTTTCTCAACAGTTTAAAAATTGGCGAAACTGGTCAAACTTTTATTCTTGAGCCTTCGGGTTTGTTAGTTGCCACTTCAGTGCAAGAGTTACCTTTTAAGCTTGGAGAAGAAACTCCCAAACGCCTTCTAGCCAATGATAGTCAAAATCTATTAACCCGTGCTACTGTTGGTTATTTGAATGACTATTTTGGTAATTTAACTAAGGTTGAAACCAAAAAAACACTAAGCTTTGAGGTTGAAGGAAAACGATATTTTCTGCAAGTTAATCCTGTACAGGATGAGCATGATTTAAATTGGTTAGGGGTAATTGTTATTCCAGAATCTGACTTTATGGCTCAGATTCATGCCAATACTCGTCTCAGTATTTTACTCTGTTTAATTGCTTTAGCATTAGCGACAATTTCAGGTATTTACACTGCTCGTTGGATTACTCAACCCATCGCCAAATTAATTGAAGCTAGTCAAGCGATCTCTGAGGGGGATCTCGCTCAAACTATTGATATCAGAGGAGTTAAAGAACTAGGTGCTTTAACTTACTCCTTCAACCAAATGGCGAAACAATTACAAGTTTCTTTTACCAAATTAGAAAAAGTTAATGAAGATTTAGAAGAAGAAATCAGCGATCGCAAAAAGATAGAAGAACAGTTACGACATAGTGCATTACACGACGCTCTAACCAATTTCCCCAATCGTACTTTCTTGATGGGACGCATAGAGGCAGCTTTGAAGAGATTACAAAGAGAGAAAAACTATCTATTTGCGGTTCTCTTTATTGACCTAGATCGATTTAAAGTCATCAATGATAGTCTTGGTCATCAGGTAGGGGATCAAATGCTGATTGCCATTACTCATAAATTTGCTAGCATTGTCCGTGTCTCAGATACTGTGGCACGATTGGGAGGAGATGAGTTTGTTATCCTTCTAGACCCAATCAAAAACATCAGTGATGCTATCCGTATTGCTGAACGTATCAATAAAGAACTACAATCCCCCTTAGAGCTAGAAAATCATCGGGTATTCACAACTGCTAGCATAGGTATAACCTTAAGTTCGCCTCATTATCACCAAGGGTTAGACTTACTTCGAGATGCTGATATTGCTATGTATCGAGCCAAAACCAAAGGAAAAGCTCGGTATGAACTGTTTGACCAAGAAATGTATTCCGAAGCTTTAATGAAACTTCAGTTAGAGCATGATCTTTACAAAGCTCTAGACAATCAAGAATTTCAGGTATATTATCAGGCGATTGTATCTCTAGAAACAGACAAAATAACTGGATTTGAAGCACTAATTCGTTGGCGACATCCGCAGCAGGGTTGGGTTTCGCCAGCCAAGTTTTTACCAATTGCCGAAGAAACAGGACTAATTGTGCCTATTGGAGAATCGATTTTATACTCAGCTTGTCTACAGATGGCTCAGTGGCAAACTCGATTCCCGATAGCTGATACCTTAAAAATGAGCGTAAATCTTTCAGTGAAACAGTTAAAAGACCCAAGTTTTCTGGAAAAAGTCGATCTAATTTTGACTCAAACCAGTTTAGAGGGTAAGAGTTTACAATTAGAACTCACAGAAAGTATGCTGATGGAAAACTTAGATGAACTGAAGGATATTTTGTGGCAACTTAAAGCACGAGCAATTGATTTAAGTATTGATGACTTTGGTACTGGATATTCTAGCCTCAGTTATTTGCATCGTTTACCGATCGATAACTTAAAAATCGATCGCTCATTTATTAATTCTCTAGGACAGCAGAAAGATAGTCAAGATATTATTCAGACAATCATTAAATTGGCTCGGCAATTAGGTATGACAACAATTGCTGAAGGAATTGAATCTACTGAACAGCTTAATAAATTGAAAGTTTGGCAATGTGATAAAGCTCAAGGATTCTTATTATCCAAACCTTTAACATCAAAGGAAGCAGAAATCTGGCTGAAAGTATGATCGATATATTCTTTATGTGCTGCTATTACTATACTTCCTAGAACTTTTTCAAGAGATCGGGCAAAGCCTGCTATTTTCCTCACGATCGCACTGATAGAAATCAACCTAAATCCTTTAATAAAAAGGGCTTGGAGTATAATATACGGAAGGATGAGAAGAGATTATGGCAGAAACAAAAACCGAAATTCAAGACCTCAAAGAATTTATCGGCGATCGCTTTAATCAACTCGATCGTAAAATAGACCAAGTTCATTCAGAATTAAAGTTAGAAATAAGCGAACTCAAGGGAGAACTCAAAGGGGATATTAGAGAACTCTCGGCAAAAATAGAAGCTACTAATCAAAGAATCAACTCGGTAGAAACAAGATTAGGTAATGTGGAAAAATCTATCCCTGAAATCAACAAAGAATTTGGCTATTTACGTAACTGGAGACAAATAGCTTTTATTATTATTGCAGCGATCGTCGGTTGGGTTGCTAGAAATGGAAAGCTATAAAATTTGGTCTTAAAGAGAGCAGAGAATAGGTAAAACAGAGATTAAAGTTTTTTTAAGAGAAATTATTTTTTATCTTTATTAGTTTATTTAATAAGTAAATGCTAAAAAAATAACTTTTGGAGTTAAAAGTGAATCTTTGTAATTATTTAAAGAGCTTTTTTTATCAAACAACCACTATAAATGACTCAAATCTAGATAACTTAATAGTAGAAAAAATAGATAATAAAGTTGATTATGTAGTTGACTCACAAAAAATAGATAATAAAGTTAAGTATAAGTCTTGTTTCCAGAAAATTAAAACTATAATTAAGTGGTCACTATTACATTCTCTACGAAATAACATATCAAATTCTAACCCAGAAAAGCGTTTGTCCTTATTAATATATTTGTTGAGCTGGTTCTTCGTTGTTTTCGGTTTACTTTTTACTTGCTTAGTTTATTTTCCAAGCTTTTGTGAAATAGCTACAGGGTTAATTGCTGCATCTATTATCTTTGATAAACTATTCCTTGAAATAAAAATAAATCGCCAAAGTATATCAAAATATATTTTTTCGATTTTAATGTTTATATTTACATACTATCTTTTTATTAAATTTTATCGAGAAAGTTTATTAAATAATTTATCTCATAATCTTGATATAGAGTTGCTTATTTCAATTGTATGTTTGGTGATATTTAGTTTTTCTATCGGTTTCATGATGGAAGCTTATTTTTTTTGGAAAAAGAATAGAGCAAAGTTAAATATTATAATTGGCACTTTAGCTGCATTTATTTCATTCTTTTCTTTGTATTTTGGAAGATGTATTTTTGTTGAAGCAACAGGAGTAGAACCATCTATATTATCTAGACCTGTCATTATTTTCTCCGTACCTATAGGAATT
>JASJDI010000266.1 GCA_030065155.1 Xenococcaceae cyanobacterium MO_188.B29 | reverse complement strand
TTGAAGCTCAGGTTCAACGCTTATCAAATCAAGGACAAGAAAAGATGCCAGATCTGGGGAAGTGGTTTGTTGATATCTCTTGGGATAGTGCCTAATCATGGGATGATTTTTTCTGTCCAACTCCCTTATGTCTAGTGGTTCTGGAACAATTCTGATGCTAGATGCTGATGGAAATGGTTCTGCTTTAGCCAGACCATATCTCTTTGCCGATAACGTCACAGAAGCAGAATTAAATAATCCCGACAACTTTATTTTTGTTTAATCTGCTAGTAATTGTTTAACTTCAATACTAACTGCAAATAATTTACAGACAAAGATATTGTTAAGTTTTAGCCTTGTTTTCAATCTCAAATCTTGTTCAGATTATTACCATCAAGAAAATAACAACAATGAATAGCTTGAAACAATTTGTAATTACTACTATTAGCATCGGTTTAAGTTCCATTTTGCTGGAAGCAACTCCAACTCAAGCAGCTATGCTAAATTTTTCTGGCGTTTTTGATTCTGGCAGTTTAGCTGGGGAACAGTATCAAGGGTCTTTTTCCTTTGATGAAACTCAGGTTACTGGAAGTGGAATTCCCTTTTCTCAAGAATTTGTATCAGTTTCTGACCTTAACTTAGAGTTTTTAAACACTACTTTTAGCGAGAGTGATGACTCAAATCAACCAGAAGTTGCTTTTATTGGTAACGAATTTGTTGGACTAAGTTACAACTTAACAAATGTTAATGCAGGCAATATTGAGATTTCTTTATCTTTTATACCTGGCTTTACCAGTGTTAATGAAGCACAAGTTGTTTACGATTCTCCTAGTTTCCCCGTTGGTCAGGGTGAAGGTAGTGGTAGCGTTGCTTTTGTAGAAGCAGAAACGGTAGCTACGCCAGAACCCAGCTCCATCTTTACTCTTTTAATAACATCTGGCTGGTTTTTCGGACAGATGGGGTTCAAAAAACGCAACTCTATAAGTAGATAGTTTAGGGGCAGTAATTGAATAATTAACCTCGGCGTATTTACCGAGGTTTTTTGTTGTGGTCACAGAGTATTAAGCTCAAACTGGTAGAGTCGATGAGTAGTATTATCTACCGCACCTGAGGGGGAATGAACGGTTACGATAAGAGCTATAGGTGTTACCTAATTATTGATTAACTTCATCCAAAAAGCTTTTTTTTAGTCTTCTAGGATTACCATTCAAAGCTTGAGAAATATATTTTGTCAGGAGTTTATCTTCAAGTTTGGCTAAATTAAAGCTATACGATCGCTTTTGATAAATACCATCAACTAAAACATATATTTCTAATTCATTTTCAATCCAAAACCAGACTTCTTTGACTGCTAATTTTTGATATTTTCTTAAGTCATTAGTCCCCCCACTACTAAAAATAACTTCTATAGCCAGATCGGGAACTTTCTTTAAACTATTAAAACAAAAACTGGCATCAGGTTCTTTGCCTACTTGTTGATTTTGGTCTTTGAAAGTTGTCGAACCTGTAGGATAATAATCTAAATCAAGAAAATCGCAGTAAGTAATAACTAACAGAAAAATAAAATCTTTAATTATTTCATGATTTTGACTTGGTGACATTACAGTTATTACTCCATCTAAAAAAGATGTACGATATCCAGAATATTCTTCTGAATTAAACTTTTCATAATCTGTCCAAGTCATTCCAGAAAAACTCAAGGTTCGATCTTGTTTTAAAAGATGATTTGTATCTATTGGTAATCGATCGTTTATTAACATAGCTACAACAACAAAAGAGAAAAAACTCAAATTCAAGTTTTATTTTTACTAAAAATCCCTCTCTGCTAACTCCATCCATCTTTCAGTAGACTGCTCAATTTTATCGTTTAATGCGGTTAATTCTTCTGAAAGCTCTTGCACTTTACTAAAATCACTAGGAGGATTATGATAAAGAGTCTTTTCTAACTTCTCTTTGGCTATTTCCATCTCAGCAATCTTGCTTTCTAATTGCTCATATTCTCTTCTTTCATAATTAGATAAGCGACGAGATTTATTATTAGTATTATTAGACTTAGGAGTAGATGGTGTTTTATTTTTAGTTACTGTTTCTTTCTGCTTAAGTTCTTTCTCTTCAGTCTTTTTATAATCTAAATAAACTGAATAATTACCAGGATACTGACGAATTTCACCCCCAGACTCGATCGCAAAAATAAAATCTACGGTACGATCGAGAAAATAGCGATCGTGAGATACGGCAATTACACAGCCATTAAAGTTTTCTAAGTAATCTTCTAATACTGATAGGGTTTGTACATCCAAGTCATTAGTTGGCTCATCTAGAATTAAAACGTTAGGCGCACTCATTAATACTTGCAATAAAAATAGGCGACGTTTTTCCCCACCAGAAAGTTTATGTATCGGTGAATATTGCTGATTAGGAGTAAATAAAAATCGCTCCAGCATTTGTGATGCACTAATTTGGCTACCATCTGCGGTAGTAACATAGGTAGCGATATCTTTAATATAGTCAATGACTCTTTGATTTTCATTCAGTGCTTTGAGTAAATCTTCTGAATGTTGATCGAAATAGCCAATGTGAATAGTAGTACCAATATCAACTGTACCTGTATCTGGTTCAACCCTTCCTGTAATAATATTCATGAGAGTAGACTTACCAGCACCATTACCGCCGATAATACCAATTCGATCGCGAGGAGAAAATTTATAGGTAAAATCTTTAATTAAGATCCGCTCATTATAAGCTTTGGAAACGTTAGTCAGTTCAATTACTTTTTTACCGATGCGCCTTCCTGGAGTATCAATTTCTACTTTTCCCTGAGCTTGTTTGAAGGTTTGCTCTTGCATCGTGTGGATACGATCGATCCTAGCTTTTTGCTTAGTACTACGCGCTTTAGGGCCTCTTTTTAGCCATTCTAATTCTTTTCTGAGTATGCCCCGGTATTTATGTTCACTTTTGGCTACGGATGCTTCTTGTTCCGCTTTCTTTTCTAGGTAATAGGAATAGTTACCTGTATAAGTATAAAGAGCGCTTCTATCTATTTCCAGAATACGATTAGTAACGCGATCGAGGAAATAGCGATCGTGAGTAACTAATAAAATAGCACCACGAAAATTATTGAGATAGTCTTGTAGCCATTCTACCGACTCAGCATCAAGATGGTTAGTCGGTTCATCCATCAATAATAAATCTGGTTCGTTTAGCAATGCGGTAGCTAAAGCAATTCGCTTGCGATATCCTCCAGACAAACCCCCGACTTTAGCCTCAAAATCTTCAATTCCTAATTTGCTAAGGATTATTTTGGCTTTAGTCTCTAATTCCCAGGCATTTGCTGCTTCAATTTTTTCTGTTACCTTAATTAGTTTTGTAGTTAATTGACTTTGTTGCTCTTCTGAGGCGTGAGCAATTTTATGGCTTAAATCTTCGTACTCCTGCACCAGTTTCATCTGTTTACTACTATCAGCAAATACTTGATCTAAAACGGTGTTTTCTTCGTTTACTTCTGGTTGTTGCGGTAGATAAATAATTTTAGCACCAGATTTAACAATGCGATCGCCACTATCAACAGATTCAATACCTGCAATCATCTTGAGGAGAGTGGACTTACCAGAACCATTAACCCCAATGAGACCTACTTTATCATTCTCTTCAATACTAAAAGTAGCCTCCCGTAAAATTTCTTTAATACCGAAGTCTTTTTGTATTTTTTGTAGAGTTAGGATACTCATCTTGGATTTTTAGTTGGTTGTGAGGTTAGTCCATCAGTCATCAGTTTTCCACAAGTCGATGGAACAAGTTGAGGAAACAAAGAAAAATTAACTGTTCCCTGTTCCCTGTTCCCTGTTCCCTGTTCCCTGTTTTCTGATGATTATTTTTAGTCTAAACCAGAGTTGCTAATTACATAGCTTTTTGTCGGATTAGAATCTTGATTCTTGACTACCGCATTTTCTTCTGTAAGTAACACTGTTTCTATGGTTTGACTTAATCCAGGTGATTGAGCGAGATTTTCGTCGTGTTCTTCTAGTTGGATAGTGGGGTGTTCTCCAGGAGTAGTAATTAAACGCGCTCCTTTGTCCATAGTAAAGTAGCTCCAAGCCCACTGAATCATCACAATTAATTTATTGTCAAACTCTAGCAGGTAGAAGACGTGAATAAACATCCAGAATGCCCAAGCCAAGAATCCAGATAACTTCAAGAAACCCATCTCTACTACAGCAGCATGTTTGCCAATTACAGCTAAGCTACCCCAATCTTTATATTGGAAAGGTGAGATAGTTTTTCCTTGGAGAAGACTTTTAATTAGGTTGGCAACATATTTTCCAGATTGCATCGCCACTGAAGCAACTCCAGGTAGAGGTTTTCCATCTTGATGGGCATAATTAGCTACATCCCCAATGACAAAAATATTCTCATTTCCTGGTATGTTAAAGTTTCGATCGACTATTACTCTTCCAGCCTTATCTAGTTCAGCACCAGTGCATTCTTTCAGGTGTTGTGCCATGGGGGAAGCTTTCATTCCCGCAGTCCACAATACAGTTCTTGCCTTAATTGATTCGAACTCATCAGAGTGACGAACAGTAATCATCTGATTATTCATTTGAGTGACTCTAGTACCAGTCAGAACAGTAACTCCTAACTGCTCTAGGGAAGCTTGAGCTTGGGCTGATAATAAAGGAGCGTAAGAAGGTAAAATTCGATCTGAACTCTGTATTAAGATAATCTTGGCATCTTTTGTGTTAATATTACGAAAGTCTTCCGTTAAAGTCCCGTGAGCTATTTCGGCTAAGGCTCCAGCTAATTCCACTCCTGCTGGGCCTCCACCGATAATCGCAAAGGTCAACCAAGCCTCGCGTTTTTTCGGATCTGTTTCTTTTTCCGCCGATTCAAAAGCAATAAAAATGCGTCTGCGCATTTCCAAAGCATCTTCAATGGTTTTCAAGCCGGGTGCTTTATCAGCCCATTCTTCGTGTCCAAAATATTGGTGATTAGCACCAGTAGCGACAATCAGAGAATCATAGCTAATTTCTCTGTATTTTAGTTGAACTGTTTGCTTTTGAGGATCGATATTTTTCACCTCTCCCATCAATATTTCTGTGTTTTTGTTATGTCTTAAGATTCCTCGTAAAGGAGAAGAAATATCTGCAGGAGATAAACCACCAGTAGCTACTTGGTAAAGTAGTGGCTGAAAGACATGAAAGTTCCGTTTATCAATCAGAGTGACTTTAACTGGTGCTTTAGCAAGAGTTTGTGCTGCATAAAGCCCACCAAACCCTCCACCGATAATGACAACATGATGAATAGACTTTTTTTGGTTTTCTGGAAAGCTCAAATTCGCTACCTCCCAATCAATAGCTTTTAGGATTTATTTAGATTCCTAATTATTAAATGTTGAGTAGTTTACGTAATAAGTTAATTAGGAAGGACTTATTCGGCTAAACACCTCTATCCATTCAGGATTAAACTCTTAAGGGAGGTTAGGGGAACGGGAAGAATTCCCTTTGACGAAACTTAAACAATTATTACAAATGACTATAAAACTTTGTCAAATAGTTGTACTCGGTTCCCAAACCGAACGAATGTTGTTTTTATAAATGCCCCATCTTACCATTCTGGTAATCCACCATCGCTTGACGAATCTCTTGGAGACTATTCATGACAAATGGTCCTTGCCCGACAATGGGTTCATCAATCGGCTCTCCGCTAAGCAATAAAACTGTAGCGTCTTTCGTACAATTAATATGGATACTTTTCCCTGCACGGTCGAAAAATCCTATCTCCGCCTCTTCGATCGCCTCAGATTCATTCACCTGTACAGCACCTTTAAGTACCACAAGTACCGTAGTATAACCAACAAACATTTCCAGGTCGATCTTTTGTCCAGTCCCAAGGCGTAGATCCCAAACATGAATCGGCGTGAAGGTTTGGGCAGGCCCTCTCAACCCAGCAAACTCACCAGCAATTACGCGTACAACTCCATCACCACCTGGGAGACTAACGGAAGGGATTCGATCGCTCAGAATGCTTTGATAACGGGGCGAAGCCATCTTGTATTTAGCTGGCAAATTTACCCAAAGCTGAACCATCTCCAATGTCCCGCCACGTTGCGCGAAATCGCGACTATGAAACTCGTCATGAACCAGTCCAGATGCTGCGGTCATCCACTGCACATCGCCAGGTCTGATAATACCACCGCCTCCAGATGAATCTCTATGTTCTACTTCACCTTTGTATACTATAGTCACTGTCTCGAACCCACGATGGGGGTGTTCACCGACTCCCCGACGTTGGTTGGTTGGCGTGAATTCCATGGGACCTGCGTAATCAAGGAGCAGAAACGGACTAATCTTTAAAGGATCTAAATTTGGGTAGGCAAAAAGTGTCCGAACGGGAAATCCATTGCCTACCCAATGACGATCTAGGCTACGCTGAATGCTGTAGAGCTTCTTGACCAACTTTTCTTTGTTTGCTGCCTGCATTGATTATTTTCTCCTTGGTTGCGGTTGGACATAACTTAAAACAAAATCAGGGTCATAGAATCCTGTCTTGTTTTGAATGAGTTATGACAACCGCTTTACTAGATTGTTAGACTACTTCAACGATTGAAGTTAAATTTTGTGTTACTAACCTGCTCGCTCTGCTGAGGAGAAGCCAAGTTTGGTGTGAGAGCCGTCGCAAAAAGGTCTTGTGCCAGAACCACCACAACGACAGAGTGCTACAGTTTCACTCTTTGAATCAAATTGATTTCCCTCGGCATCAGCAACAATAACTGAACCCTTAACTAAAAAAGGACCGTTATCTAAAGTGGTAATTTTTGTTGTCTCAGCCATTATGTTCTCCTCTCTTGATAGTTATAAATGCTTGCATTACTTACTATAAGTTACTAATATGAAAAGTCAACTAGGTACTTTAAAGTAACTAAAAAACTATTAATAAACTGGCTATGTCAATAGAAGAACATTTAGAATGCCCATCAGAGAAACTTCTCTGTTTGTTAGCAGGTCCATGGACATTAAAAATCCTTTGGGTTTTGAGTAATAATGGTCCGACTCGCTTTGGAAAGTTGAAACGCAGAATTGATGGTATCTCGGCGAAAGTTTTAACGGAACGACTACGAAAGCTGGAAGAAGAAGAGATTATTTATCGGGACTACAAACCTACTATTCCTCCACAAGTAACTTATGGTTTAGCAGATAAAGGAAAAGACCTTGCCCAAGTTTTAACCTTGATAGACAAAGTTGCTCAGAAATGGCAAAAGGTCTCTACTTAAGATGTGTGTTATCTCTAGCTGATTTTTCTTGCTAAGATGAGCGATGAGGAATTTATTGGCTAACCCTACAGCATAGAAAATACACAAGTCTGGAAAAAGAAAAGTAAAGTTAGACAAGCTGTGGTGAAATACTTTGAGTTTATCCTCAATTTACCAACTGGTTTTATAATCTTCTACAAATCGATCGAAACTAATAGGCTGACGATCGAGAACTGTTTCCACATCAGGAGATATTTCAGCAAATTCGTTGGCTTTGCAAAAACTGTGGAGTTGTGAAAGTGCTTTAACTAAAATTTTTGGCATACCCATAGCCAACATAGCTTCCTCTTCTTTTTCTGGAGGAATGTTGTGGTAGGTAATTTGACGATCGAGATGTCTAGAAAAGATGGTAGCTTGTTCTGCGCCACTCAGCGCCTCGCTACTTGTTAGTGTATAATTCTTACCTATATGCTTCGACGACTCTAGAAAACATTTCTTAGCTACTGCTGCAATATCACGGACATCAATACAGCTAACTTTACCATCACCGAAGGGCAAATAAATTCCATTTTGTACTGCGATCTGTTCTCGGTCAAAAGTGATATAGTTTTGCATAAAATAACTAGGCAAAAGCAAAGTATATTCTATACCTGTTTCTTTTAGTCGAGCGTCAATTTTTCCATGCCATTGAGCGTACATTAAAGTATTGTCTTCAGATGCTCCCATTGCTGAAGACCTAACTACATACTCAACCTTAGCTTTTTTCGCAGCATCGATGAGGGATATCCCAAGTTCTACCATATCAGGGCGATCTGGGACGAGCAGAAATGCCTTGGTTACTCCCCTGAAAGCAGCATCAAGACTAGATTTATCTTCCATGTTTAGGTGTATGACTTCTGCTAAATTTAGGCGATCGAGTTTTTGTTTTCCGCCCTCACTGTGATAAGTTCCTCGTACGGGAATACCAGTTTCATTAAGACTTTTACACACTTCATAGCCGATTGTTCCTGTTGCTCCTACTACAAGAACAAGTTCGTTATTCTGACTCATGACTTTTATCTTTGATAACCGATATTTTCATCATCGGGTAGCTATAATTATTTGTCCAATGGATTATTTATATGTCTGGTATTCACCATGTCAATTTAGCTGCTGTTGACCTAAATCTCTTGGTAGTATTTGATGCTTTAATGTCCGAACGCAATGTTACTCGTGCGGGAGAAAAAATCGGACTCAGTCAACCTGCTACTAGTAACGCTCTATCGCGGTTGCGCAATTTGTTTCAGGATGATTTGTTAGTACGTACGGCAACGGGAATGCAACCTACACCAAAAGCCATATCTCTTTCTCTTCCCATTAGACAAATTCTGCTGCAAATTCAGTCTAGTTTAGAGCAAGATACTCCTTTTGTTCCTGAAAATAGCGATCGACTATTCACGATAGGAACTTCGGATTATGGAGAATTTATCTTAATATCAAAACTAATGCAAAAGCTGGAAATCATCGCACCAACAGTCAAAATTCGAGTTCGATCGCTCTTTGATATGAAAAGTGCGTATCAAATGCTAGACTCGGATAAGATTGACCTAGCCATTGGTTATTTTCCCGAATGGCCATCTTGGCAAGAAGCTGAAGTTTTGTTTGAAGAACGTTTTGTCGGCGTTTGCAGTGCAGATAATCCCAAAATTTCAGACAAAGTTACCTTAGAAGATTATCTGAGTGTATCCCATCTACTAGTTTCTCCCTACAATGAAGATATGACAGGATGGGTCGATCATGCGCTAGAGCGACAGAATTTACAGCGTCATGTAGCGATTTCTGTTCCTCATTTCTTAGTTGCACCTTTCATAATTGCCAATACTGACCTAGTAGTTACTTTAGCCGAACGAGTGGCAAAAATTTATGTAAACATGTTAAAGTTGCGTACTTTTTCTCTTCCTTTGGCTTCAGAAGGATTTGCTATGACCATGCTCTGGCATACTAAAGATAATAACGACTCTGCTCATCTTTGGCTCCGAAATATTATTTCTAGTTTGAGTACAGATTAACGTTACCAATATTTTTTGTGTTAGAAAATAGGGATTATTTTGCTATAATCATTAAGCACTATCTAAATAGGGCGACATAGCCAAGTGGTAAGGCCGTGGATTGCAAATCCATTATCCCCCAGTTCGAATCTGGGTGTCGCCTTTT
>JASJDI010000265.1 GCA_030065155.1 Xenococcaceae cyanobacterium MO_188.B29 | reverse complement strand
CCAGATTTAAATAAGATTGAAAATTGGTGGTCTGTTTTAAAAACTTGGATGAAACAAAGGCTAAAAGAATTTGAGTGTGTAAGAGATTGTGTAGATGCTGCTTTCAAGAATTGTCCTAATGTATTTGCGTAGTGCTATATGATTAGCAATTAATCTGTAGCCAATGACACAAAAAAAAGAAGATTTGGTAGCCTGGATAACAATTATTTACTTTTGGTTTGGTCGACCAGAAGATAAAGGATATGGTCAACCGCAAAAATTCTGGTTTATCAAAGACAAAGAATTCGATCGTACTTGTCGATCGCGCTTTTTAGAAACTTATCAACAAGCAGCAAAAGGAGAGTTAATTAAATGGCAAGAACAAGCTTTGAGTTGTCTAGCATTAATTATTGTTCTCGATCAATTTCCACGGAATATGTTTCGCGACTCCCCCTCAGCTTTTGCTACAGATTCTCAAGCTTTAAAAATATCTAAGTATGCTGTATCTAAAGGCTTCGATCGACATTTATTATCAGTACAACGTTGGTTTATCTATCTTCCTTTTGAACACAGTGAAAATTTAGCCGATCAAGAAATAGCATTAAAATTGTTTAATAATCTTAAAGATGATCCAGATAGTCAAACTTCTATTGATTATGCTTATCGTCATTGGGAAGTAATTAAACGTTTTGGACGCTTTCCCCATCGCAATCAGATATTAGGTAGAGAAAGTACACCAGAGGAAAAAGAATTTCTCAAACAACCAGGTTCAAAATTTTAAAATCAATAAAAACTAAAATACTATGTTACTACTAGTGGGAGATATAGGCGGAACTAAAACAATTTTACGTTTAGTATCTGTAGAGGAAAATAATCAATCCTTTGAGACTGTCAGTGAATCTACTTATGTTAGTAAAGATTTTCCCGATCTAGTACCAATGGTGCAAAAATTTCTAACTACAGTAGATCATAAAAAGCCAACAAAGGCTTGTTTTGCGATCGCTGGTCCTGTTGTTGACAATAATTCAAATTTAACTAATTTAAACTGGACTTTAAATAGTCATCGTCTCGAACAAGAATTGGAAATCAAAAAAGTCAGTTTAATCAATGATTTTGCTGCTAACAGTTATGGTGTTTTGGGTTTAAAAAAATCAGATTTGTATACTTTGCAAACAGGAGAATATAGTGCTAGTTCTCCTATAGCTATTATTGGTGCAGGAACTGGTCTAGGACAAGGTTTCTTGATTCCCCAAGGAAAAAATTACCAGTCCTTTCCTTCCGAAGGAGGACACACAGAGTTTGCACCTCGTAATCTCCTCGAAACAAATCTCTTAAGATATTTACAAAGTAAACTTGACCAAGAACATATTTCTGTAGAAAGAGTAGTTTCTGGTCAAGGAATCATCAATATCTATCAATACCTAAGAGACTCCAATTTTGCCCCAGAATCTTCAGAAATCAGTCATAAAATTCGTAGCTGGGAACAAAAAAAAGATAAAAATATCGATCCTGCTGCCATTATAAGTCAAGCTGCTCTCCATAAAAGCGATCCTCTTTGCCAAAAAACTATGGAAATGTTTGTTGAGGCTTATGGCGCAGAAACAGGTAATCTAGCTCTTAAACTGCTTCCTTATGGCGGTATCTATATTGCTGGTGGTATTGCTGCCAAAATTTTATCTCTAATGAAAGAAGAACGTTTTCTCTCGGTTTTTCAAGACAAGGGAAGAATGCGTCCATTATTAAATAAAATGCCTATTCACATTGTTCTTAATCCCCAGGTAGGATTGATTGGTTCTATTCTTCACGCTTTGCAATTAGAAGAATGAAATAATGAATAATGAGTAATTAATAATTAATAGTTAAAACAAATGTACCGTTTTCTCTCACTCTTGTGCGGAACACTAATTATCTTCACAAGTAGCTTTATTGTGCCTGCTACTGCTTGGGCTACTCCCTCGTCTCAGATAGCAGCATTACCAATAGTCAAGAATATTTTTGCTGGTCATTCTCCTGATAACTTGGGAGTTAATGAAGATCATCTAGCTTCTTGTCCTAATTCTCCTAACTGTGTTCTTAGTCAAGATGCTGATACTGCCCATAGTATTTCTCCTATTGTTTACGATACAGATCTAGACACAGCGAGAGAAGCCTTACTAAAAATTTTGACAGTAGTTCCCCGTACTCAAATTATCGAACAGCAAGATAATTATATCCGCGCTCAATCAGAAAGTAGACTTATGGGTTTTATTGATGATCTAGAATTTTATTTTCCTAAAAATGAAAAAATAATTCACTTGCGTTCAGCATCTCGTTTAGGAGAGTCTGACTTAGGAGTAAACCGCAGACGCTTAGAACAAATTCGTCTTGCTTTTCAAGATTTGAATACTTAATCTAGCTTGTCATCAATATAGTAGTGGCGTTTCATGAAACGCCACTACCAAGATTATTTGTCTCAATCTTTACTTTGATTAATAGTTATTAAAATGATATACATTTACTTTTGCCGATCGCCGATCCTATAATCAGCATTGTTGTCTATAATGCGATCGATACCAGGTTGTTCTACCTTAATTAAAGACAATTCTCCATCCACTGTTCCTTTGAGGTACATTTCTCCAGCAAACTCCCCACCAAGATCGATCGAGCCTAATAATTTTTGATTTGCTAGATCATAATGAAATTCAAAGTAGTTGCCGTCAGACATACCATTCAAAACATTGTGATAAGTATTCATAGGTTCTCCTGAAGGATCATAAAAGGTAACAACTAAGGACTCTACAGTGTCGGTTTTTCCTGCCCCTTGTTCAGAAATAGTCCCCAAGGCTTTCGTTTCATCATAGCTGAACTGTCCTTGAGCAGAATATCCTGTCTTTCCAGTCCAGTGAAAACTTTGTGTACTAGCTTCAGCAGATTTAGTGAATATAAATTCACCTGTAAAAATAATTAATAGAGTTATTAATAAAGTAATAAAAAGATTTCTCAGACCTGACATAGTTAATGATAAATTTGTTCTGTTGCGCTAACACTAGCAGCACAAGTATATAGGTACTAGTCAACTTCTGCAAATGTATAGATTTGTCTTATGCTCAAAAATGACAAATGGATAATTGAACAAGCAAAAAAGGGTATGATTACTCCTTTTGAAGAAAAATTAGTCAGGGAAGTTAGTTTAGAATCTGGATTAACCGTTCCTGCCTTAAGTTATGGACTATCTTCTTATGGATACGATCTTCGTCTAGACAAATCTGAGTTACTAGTTTTCAAACACATTCCTGGTACTGTAGTCAATCCCAAAAACTTTAATCCGCAAAATTTAGAACCAGTTCCCCTACAACACGATGAATATGGAGACTATTTTATTATTCCTGCTCATAGTTATGGATTAGGAGTAGCTTTAGAAAAACTACAAATGCCTCCTAATGTAACTGCTATTTGTCTGGGAAAATCAACTTATGCGAGAGTCGGCTTAATAGCTAATATTACCCCCGCAGAGGCTTCTTGGGCTGGTTCATTAACTTTAGAATTTTCTAATTCTTCTAATGCAGATTGTCGCATATATGCTAACGAAGGAGTGGTTCAATTATTGTTCTTTGAAGGTGAACCCTGTCAAACTACCTATGAAGACAGAAAAGGTAAATATCAAAATCAACCCCGCAAAGTAACACTTCCAAAAGTTTAATGGCTTTGCCCTTCAAGTATGGCGTTGAGCTTTTGCCAAACTAGTTAAAATATTAATGTCTAAAGTGCGCTTTGTACTTCTAGTAAACTCGTGACAAGTTGGATAAGAATTGATTTTGACGTATAGTTTGGTAGTTGATTGAATATTTTGATAATCTTTTGGTTGTCTATGAAATAAACTCGGTAGCAATGAGCGAAAATCTAGTTTAACCATTATCCATAAACCCATCTAGAGTAGTTATGTCTACCCTAGCTATCGCTCAAAAAATGTACAACAAATAACTTCGATTGTTTTCATAAATAGCATCTATTGAAGTAAGCAGAAAAAATCTATTGCGATCGATCTTCTAATCTGAGTCAAGATAGATATATCATGAATAAATATTCCCACTTAGGGATTAAACTATCCCAACTTAGAGCATTTTTAGCAGTTGCCGAATATGGAAACTTTGGAGAGGCTGCTATTCAACTGGGGTTGACCCAACCTTCTATCAGTCATGCGATCGCAACTCTAGAAGAAGTATTAGGTGTAGTGCTGCTTATTCGGGGAAGACATGGAGCCAAATTAACTCCAGTCGGCGAAAAGATTCTTATTCATTTACAAGAGATTTTTCGATCGCTTGATGCTGTGATAGAAGAAGCCAATCTCCATAAAGGCTTAGAAGGAGGAAAAGTAAGGATTGCTACTTTTCGTAGTGCTGCTGCTTACCTTTTACCCTCAATTATGGCGCGTTTTCGTAAACATTTTCCTGCTATAGATATCACAATTACAGAGTACTATGATTACACTTTAGTTGAGCAAAGTCTGCGGGAAGGTAAAGCAGACATAGGTTTTACATTTTTACCAACTTCAGAAGAACTAGAAACAGTAGAAGTTCTTAGAGACAAATATCTTATTTTACTACCACCTAATTCAGATTACACAGGGAAAAAACTAAGCTGGCAAGAACTGACTTCTCTGCCTCTAATTACCTTTTCCTCTGACAACAGTTGCTTTCTCAATATCTACAACTTTTTTTTACAGGCTGGTTATTCCCTTAAACCCCGTTATCAGTTTCGGGAAAGTTCAACCATCCTTAATATGGTAGCTCAAGGATTAGGAGTGGCGATCGTCCCTCAACTCGCTGCTACGTCTATTCCTGAAGGGATAAAAGTTTGTCAACTACCAGAGCCTCTAGAAAGGGTTATTGGTGTAGCCATTGTTGCTGATTCTCTACAATCTCCAGCAGTTTTTGCTTGCTTAGATGTGATTAAGCAAATGAAACCACTAGAATTTTTCCCCAAATCAAAAATCTTAGTTTAGAGGGGAATTCCTAGATTAAAGGTAATTCCATAATCTTCCAATTCTCTAAAGCACTGTAGCCTCTTTATCGTTAAACAAACCAAACAAAGGACCGAGAATTGCTCCAAAAACAAAGCCTCCAGCATGCGCCCAATAGGCAACACCACCACCTTGCATACCTACATGGGCAGAAGCTTCTAGCATACTTATACCATTAAAAGCTTGTTGGATAAACCAAAAACCTAGAAACCAAAGAGCAGAAATGCGGAAAATGGGAAAAAAGAAGCCCAAAGGAACAAGAGTAACTATTTTAGCTTGAGGAAATTTAATTATATAAGCTCCCATTACCCCTGCGATCGCACCACTAGCACCAAGAGAAGGAATAGGAGAACTAGCAGCAAAGAAAGATTGAGTTAATCCAGCTAAAACACCACAGCTTAAATAGAACAATAGATATTTAACTCTACCTAATCTTTCTTCGATATTATTCCCAAAAATCCAGAGGAATAACATATTAAACCCCACATGAATAAAACCCGCATGGAGAAATTGGGAGGTGATTAGGGTTAGAGGTTCTGGGATAGGCTGATAAATAGCAGTGCCATGAAAACTGGCATTTAATTCTATAGGTACTATGGCAAACAACTGAAAAAAGCGATTTAGCTCTGGAGGAGTTAAAAGTAGCTCATAAATGAAAACTACGATATTAACAGCAATCAAACCATAAGTTACATAAGGAGTAATTTGAACTGGATTTTCATCCTTGAGAGGAACCATAAATTTTTTTTTATTACTGTAATAAAAATATTAACTAATACATAAAATATATTCTAACGAGGGTAGATACTATCTATCTTTGGGTATAAATTCTTTTTAATGCTATCTTTTAGGCGATCGCCTCATTCAATAAAAATAATTTAACTTTCAACCGATTGCTTTCTATCTACTGTCAACTTTTAAAACTTTCAACTGGGGTAGCAACTCCGCAAAAGCTCTACCCCGATGACTAATTTTATTTTTTACTGCTGGTGACATCTCGGCAAAAGTTTGTTGTTGAGAAGGAACATAAAAAATCGGATCGTAGCCAAAACCGCCATTACCTTGAGGAGAAAGCATAATTTCTCCTGGACAAATACCCTCTGTTTGTAAAGCGATCGAGCCATCAGGACGAGCAATAGCGATCGCACAAACAAATTGGGCTTGACGATTATCCTTCCCCTCTAATTCCCTGAGTAACCTGTTTATTCTCTCCTCATCCGTCTTACCATAACGAGCAGAATATAATCCTGGTGCGCCATTAAGAGCATCTACTGCTAATCCAGAATCATCGGCGATCGCCCATTCTCCCATCGCTTTAGCGGTACTAGAAGCCTTTAAAGCAGCATTTTCCTTAAAAGTCTTCCCTGTTTCTTCTATGTCCAACTCTTTGGGTTTTAACTCCAATTGCCAAGGCAAACCTACCAGGTACTCCTGCATTTCTGCTAATTTACCAGGATTACCAGTCGCCACAATCAATTTTCTCATCGGTAACCAACTAATTCTGAACTACTGACTCCGAACTCCGAACTACTAACTCCGAACTACTAACTATTAGCCCAATCCCTAGCCCATTCTAAAGTTTTCCTCACTTCTGGCATCGTATGACTTTGACAATACAAGCGCAAAACAGGTTCAGTGCCACTAAAACGAATTAGTAACCAACTATCATCTTCTAGCCTAAATTTGTAACCGTCTACAGTTAAACAATCTACTACCGACTTCCCTGCTACTTGTTTGGGTGTATCGTTTTGTAAACGTTCTAATAGTTTTGCTCGTACATCCATACTAGCTAAGGGTAAGTCGATGCGATCGTAAACCGCACTAAAATTAGTTTGTTGTTGTAATTGGGCATAAATATCACTTAAATCCTTACCTGACTCTACTACAGCCTCTAAAACATATAAAGCAGAAAGCAAAGCATCTCTTTCGGGAATATGAGTACCATAGCCAATACCGCCAGATTCTTCTCCACCAACTAAAACTTCTGTCGATAACATGCGATCGGCAATATACTTATAACCAATGGGGGTTTCATGCAATTCTAGACCATACAACTTAGCCAGACGAGGAAATAAATCTGAACCACTGACAGTTTTGACTATTTCTCCTGTCATTCCCTTCCTTTTTGCCAAATGTTCGATCAAGATAGGAATCAGAATTTGCGAACTGAGGAAATTCCCTTGACCATCTACCGCAGCAATACGATCGCTATCTCCGTCAAAAACTAAACCAACTCTAATACTATCAGGATGTTGATTAGCTGCTTCTTTAATTGCTTTAAAAAGAGCAGAAATGTATTTGGGCAAAGGTTCTGGTGCGCCACCTCCGAAAAGAGGATCGCGATCGCCATTAATTTCTTCAATGGGACAACCCAAGAGTCTTTCTAAACCACTAGCTGCTGCGCCGTGCATAACATCGGCATAAACTTTCAGTTTTCCTGACTCGATCGCACTCTTAATAACAGGAATATTAACTTTAGCCTGTAAACCAGCACAATAACTAGACCAAGGCTCAAATAATTCTAGCTTTCCTGGCGAGTTAGTAAAAGAGGGAGGATTAGGTAATAAAGCTTCAATTTGCTTAGTGATTTCTGGGGCAACCGAACCCCCAAAAGCTCCTTTGACTTTCAAACCCAAATAAGAGGCTGGGTTGTGACTAGCCGTTAGCACCAACGCTCCCAAGGCATTCTGGCTTTTTGCTGCCCAACTAAAAGCCGGAGTAGGAGCATAGGACTGAGACAATACAACATCAAATCCTGCCGATTGCACTGCTTCTGCTGCTACTTTAGCAAAATCCTCTGCCATAAAACGGCGATCGTAACCCACAATCACCTTACGATTACTTGTTGTACTGCCATAATTATCGGCTAGAACCTTTGCTGCTAGAGGTGCTAGCATTGCCACTCTCTCAAAAGTAAAATCGGCAGCAATTACCCCGCGCCAGCCATCGGTACCAAATTTAATGGGATTGATAGTAAAAGGCATAAAGCTAAATATTAATAGATTAAATAACTTTTTTTAGATTAGCTTCTTCGCTCCGATTTGAGAACAAAGTAAACCATGAAAGTTACTTTTACACTTTGTCTTGATTCGATTTTGTACTCTCAATCTCATCTAGTTGTAGATTTTGTAATAATTTCTGCAATTTCATGCGTTCAATGTAGGGCCACCCCCCTTTTTCTTCTATATCCTTAACTAATTGATACAAATCGTTGCGGGTTTCTGGTAAAGAAGGCTCGAACATTTCTGTACGGATTTGACGATGGATTAACTCCAGACTTCTTAGTATAGATAAGAGAAAGAGACTATCTTGTCTTTTGTTTTGGGCTATAGACCATGTCTTACTAAAAATTTCTTGTAAGGCATCATCTGGGACATTTGACTTTAAATCCTGCTCACAATCCATATTAAATCGACTATACAAGTCTTAACTAAACTTTTTTAGACTATCATTTTCAATCATAAGCTGATTACCACCGCTTGTGATTAATAAAATACATTCAGCCTGAGATTTTTTTTTTGATTGAACTATGGGTAGTGTCTATTTGGTAGAGTAGATACCAATCAGATTAGATGAGCTTGACGAGTAGCCTACTTTGTCTAATTCTTCGCGCTCGATGTTAAATCTAAAGTTAAAAAATTGAGGTTGACCATGAGGTATCGTGCATTGATTGCTGCCTTTTTAGCATTGTGCTTAGGGGTACTAACAGCTTGTAGTGAAAGTCCAACAAATATCAGTAGAGATCAATTAACTTATGATGATATTCTCAATACTGGATTAGCTAATACTTGTCCCCAAATATCAGAAACAAGTCGGGGTTCAATCCCTATCGATCCAAATCAAACATATGTTTTGACTGATCTATGTGTAGAACCAAAGGAGTATTTTGTTAAAGAAGAGCCTACTAATAAACGTAAAGAGGCAGAGTTTATTCCTGGTAAAATTTTAACCAGATATACTTCTACTTTAGAGCAAATTACTGGATTAATCTCCTCTGACTCTGAAGGAGTTTTGACTTTTGAAGAACAAGACGGAATTGATTTCCAGGCAATTACCGTTTTACTTCCTGGTGGAGAAGAAGTACCTTTTCTCTTCACTATCAAAAATTTAGTTGCTACTACTGAACCTGGTTCTACATCCATCAACTCTTCGACTGACTTTACAGGAGAATTTAACGTTCCTTCCTATCGTGGACAAGTCTTTCTCGATCCTAAAGGTCGTAGTGTCGCTAGTGGATATGATAACGCTGTTGCTCTACCAGCAAGAGCAGATGATGAAGATTTTACTCGCGCTAACGTTAAAGAGTTTGTCTCCCGTAAAGGAAAAATGTCATTAAACATTACTAAGGTAGATAGCAAAACAGGAGAAGTTGCTGGGGTTTTTGTTAGTGAACAACCTTCAGCTACAGACTTAGGTGCTGAAGAACCAGAAGAAGTAAAAGTTCAGGGAA
>JASJDI010000264.1 GCA_030065155.1 Xenococcaceae cyanobacterium MO_188.B29 | reverse complement strand
CCATTACGGTTGTCTTTTGGTATTTCTCACCAAGCTGTTTTAACTGATTAATTAAGGGTTCAATCTTACTTAAACCCTTGGCTGAAAATTTGGGGTCGAGTTTTCTTGCTCCTGTAACTTTTTCTTGTTGCTCTGGGGTATACTTTCCTGTTAATAATCCCTGGTCTAAAGGACTGTATGCCAGAATTGTAACTCCTAACTCTTTAGCAGTTTCTAAAATACCGTTTTGTTCTATTTTTCTAGTTAGCAGAAGACTTTATCGGAAATAAGAGCGATCGATTGCCAGCAGGATTTTCCGAGTTCCTCTCCTCGCTCGCCAGTTAGGCAACTGTCACCAAGCGGTGGCTTACTCGGAAATTGTGCAATCCACAAGCTGTTTCCATCACCAAGTCTACATAATTATCTTTTCTATTCCTAAATGTATCCTGGACAATGCGTGAGAGTTTGATGCCTCCAATATGATGTTCTACAGGAATTCGCTGACTAGAAATATCTCGATTGCGCTCTTTTTCTGCTGCCGTTAACTCTCCTCCTCGGGGTTTCTTTTTGGGTTGAAAGGTAGTGATTTTCTCTGGCTCATACCCTTGAAAACCAGTATCCTTCCACAACTTACTTCCTGGGGGAAATTGATAACCCTCTTCATCCGCCAGTTTCTTCTCGTGCTTCTTCCCCTCTACCGTCTTACTCAGATACTTGACCTTACCACCTCGTCGTCGTTCGGTAATGACATTATTTTTCACTGTTGTCCTCTTCTTCTTGCCACTGTAGTGTTCTTTCCGCTTAGCTGACTCGCTCGGTCGATTAATAGTCCGCTCAGTGCCATCAATAATGAATTCTAATTCCTCACAGGCTGCTAATACTTCCTCTAACTTCCGTGGATTTCTCTCAGGTAAATGCTGTTTCTCCCCCAAGGCTTGATTCAACACTAAGCTCAATCGGTGAACCCATCGATTGGCTTGAGGTTGCCCCAGACCGAACAGAAATCCTTGCACTTCCTGTATCGGATACTGCCGAAAATAGAACAAGATAAACAACAATTTATCTCGAATGTCCTTTAGTTCCGCCTTTCGACCACCGCCATAACTCCGTTGACGCTCCTTTCTGTCTATGTAATGGGTGTAGAGATAATCCTGCCACGCCTTCTCAAAGCTGAGTAGCAGTTCCTCGAATTCTGATAAGGTTATCCCCATCAGACTCCGAAATACTCTGGGCTTGCTTTGCAGTTTGGCGTAAGACAACATATTCTGGACCACGGTAGGTATTCGTAGAGAGATTTTACCGTCTCTGCCTACTTATTTCCAATAAAGTCTAATTGCTATTAATAAAATTAAGTTAGTTAGCCTAATAATATTAGCTTTGCTGCCTTCTAGGTTATAACCTCCACTTTTATAATCACGAAACATAGCTTCAATGCCTGCTCTCTTTTTATAAAGCTTGATTACTTCATGAGGGTCATTAAAATTAGTTATAATAAACCAGCTTTCTTTTACTTTATGATGACGATAATCTCTCTTTTTATAAGTTAATAAATTGAATTTACCAAAACCTTTTTTTTTAGTAATTTTAACATTTTCATGTAAAATCTTAACTCCTGGAACTACTTTTAAATCCTTCAGTCTCTCTTCATTTTTTCTGCTTCTTTTCAGGTAAACATTATTTTTTTCTCTGAAAGCAAAATAAATAGGTTTTTTGGCTTTTTTGTTCTTTTGTTTTAACCAATAAGATAATTCAATACCATGAAACTCTCTGTCGCCAAGAATAACTACTTCATAGTGAGAGAATAATTTTAATACTGGTCTAATTAGAGCAATTTGTTCACGAAGATTACTGCTACCTTTCTTTTCTAGCCCTAGCCAATAAATTGGTAAAGCTCTCTTTCTCCACATCACGCTTATCATGAATACATTGTTATCTTGCCATTGAGTTCTATCTAGTACTAAAATGAGACGTTCGAGAGGTTTGAATTCTTTTTCAACAATGGATTTAATTATGGGAAACCATAATAGAGATAGGCTTAAAGAAGATGAAGCTAATAATCTTTGAATCTTTTTACGACGACTTTCGTAGAGAATGGGAATTGGCAAACAGCTAGCTAATCTCTCTATCCTTACATCCTTTTGTACTTGAAGTAGCCAAATTAATAGCTGTAAAGTTAAGATTTGACTCTGACTTAAATATTTTTGTAGATGAGATTGATGAGCAGAAAAAAAGTCCATGATTAAGATTTATAAATTGCAAATATCTGACTTTTTCTATCATTAATTGCTCAATTAATTCTGTTCACCAATAATAATTAAGGCTCATGGATAATTTTGATAGTTATTATGTACTATTGTCTAGGGCTGAGATTTGTTTTAAAAATCAACCTCTCAACCTTTAAGCCTTATTTTAAAAGGCTTTTCATCTGGTTGTCCCCCCAAAAAGAATTGGAGTTGAAAAAGTTGTTTAACTGGACAGAGAAAGGATATTACTTTACTGACTTAGGTCAGATTCCCGTTGGTGGTTTATCACTATCAAAGTTTAATGCAGTACAAGAACCGCTTATATTATCAGAACTCAATAGATTAACTAATTCAGTTGCCATGGCTAAAGCGATTGGTGGAGATTTACTAGAAGAGAAATTAGCCGATTTAAAGATTTACCAGTTACAGTTACAGCGCATTCTCAGATTTACTCTCTATTTTCTGGAGATAAGGTGCGACGGTAAAACCATTAATAAGATTGGAGTAACTAGTAGAACAATGGGCGATCACGCTCCGCGTGCCAGCTTCGCTGATCGACTACCTGAGATAGAACGAGATTTACAACAGCACTACTCGACAATAGCGATCGATGTATTAAGAACTTGGCAGCACCGAGGTAATGTAGAACTGTATTTCAAACATCGCTATAAAAAGTTTAATTATCGTATCGGTAAGCTGACTGAATATTACAGATTTAAAGATGTCGATACAGTATTAGAAGATTTGTACGCCATGCAGCCGAAGATATTAGAGGGTCAAGAGTTGGTTATCTGGTCAGAGAATGAGCTAGCGTTCATTTCTTCTCTTTTACGTAACTCAAACCCCGCTTCTGTTTGAGATTATCAATACAGATAGGAACTACTACTAAATTGATCAGGGAAAAAATCATTCTTAACTAAAACTCGACTTGACCAGAAATAATATCTTTAACCATTGTAAAATCCCCTAACAAGCTAAAAAGGGGGTAGTCGAATGTTGCTGGTTTGTTCTTTTCAAAAAAGAAATGTCCAATCCAAGAAAATCCATAGCCCAAAATTAGTGTTATTGGCAAGTAGAACCAGGAAGCAGTTATTAATACTATTAACAGGAAAACTGAACTCAGAATCAGTCCAATAAAGTGTAGACGTTTAGAGGTGCGATTGGTATGCTGTGAGAGATAAAAGGGATAAAAATCTGCAAAACTGTCAAATTGTTGCTTAGTCATTTCAAATCATCTCTTGATAATCTGCTTTGTAGTCGCGGTCAAATCTAATATTTGTGTATTACGAAAATACTTAGAAGCTGCATTATTTGACCAATCACGATCGCATTATAATCTTTCTAGAGAAAGAAAACTGGATAGATATAAACTCTTTCTCATTTTTTTGTTCTTACCTCTTTGTTAGTCTAGACTACAGTAACTAAGAAATCTCGGTAATTAATATCTTATTTTCAACAGCGATCGCCCAATGACGATACAATTATTTCCAGCGATCACGCAGTGCCAGCTTACGCTGATCGCCCTTTCTCAAAATGCCTGTAAATCCTAGTCTCTACCCCGACAACTGGAAAGAAATAGCTTTAATAGTGAAAGAGAACAGCAATTGGTGTTGTAGCTGTTGTGGCAAGAGATGTTACAAGCCAGGAGAAAGACCAGAAAATCTTACTCGTTCTGAATGGACAGCTAATATCTTACAGGTACACCATCGCAACCATGACACGAAGGATAATCGCCTATCTAATCTACTTCCCGTCTGTTCTGCCTGTCATCTAGACTTACACAGAAGCAGATATAGTAGCGTTAGTCCTGGGCAGCTTTCGTTATGGTAGATATTAATCAGTAAAAATCGCTGCAAAAATAGAGCGTTTAACTCTGAATTTAATCTGTAATAACTGTTGATAAAATTGGTCTAGATCGTCTATTTTGACTTTGCCATCTGCCCTCATTTTTTTGATGATAGCCAGTGTTCCTTTAACATTTAAGCCCAATCTCAGAGCTTCGCGACGGGCAGCAAAATCATCTAAAATTACATAATCCGATTGTAATTCTGTCGCCAAAGCAATTGCTTCTGCTTCTCCTCTGCCCAGACGTTCGTTGATGCTATTAGCAAGGGACAAAAGAGAGATCGGCTTGACAATCAAACTGTTACTCGCAACTGCAATATTTACATAACTGCTAGCTTCATCTTGTTTGGCATTAATTTCATTGATAACTACTTCAGGCACATAAAATTCATAATCATAGCTCAGAAATAATTCGAGAAAATCTAACCGAGACAGAAAAATTAAAGGAGAAGAATTAAAAACAATTTTCATTGATTCTTTACCAGCTTTTTTCTAGGGCGATGTCTTCATTAGTTAGATAAGAAAACTCGATGCCCATTAGCTCTAATAGTTGCAGTAAAACTTCAACCTCAAGCTCCATAATTTCTGCTGCTTTTTTCAAGCTAATTACTCTGGCTGTCAAAGCTCCCACCACAAATAAAAATCTTTCTTTTTGCTCTACATCGGGAAATATTTGCACGTTGGCAGCAATTTCTTGCAAGGCTTCTCTACTGACCATTAGTTAAAAGTGAGATGATTTATTCTTTAATAGTAAAAGACCTTCCTACTTATTAGCCGAACGCCATAACCAGGGTTCAATATGACTGCCTGAATAGACTCCTACTTTTTCCTCTTTAGCTATACTTTCAGCAATCTCGAATCCATATTGATTGGGACAATTACCCGAATACTGCTTATAGTGCCAAGCATAACCTGCTGATATCATTTCAGTGTTGAGGTGTATTTCCTGTTCTGGATTGGATTTAAGGGGCATAAACAATTCACCAACAGTACGCCCATACCTATCTTGTTCGACTTCTAACACATAGATCGTACCGTCACCCTTAGCAATAAGACTTCGCAAATAATCTCTAGACTGAACACCTAATGGCTGTTTAATTTCTGGTGCATCTATGCCACAGAATCTAATTTTCTTTTCCTCGTTACCTCTAACAACTCGAAGCGTATCACCGTCATAGATAGAGCCTTTTTTAACCTGCCATTTTTCAGCGTGATTATCATCAAAAATAACTTTAGCGATCGCCTTCTCTGTCGCGCCATTAATAGTTTCTCTCTTAGCCATGACAGCGACAAAGACCAGGATTAGACCAATTAACAAACCAGAACTATTAAAAAGTTGTTTTAATTTCATGAGTTCGTGCTAGAGTTTTTGCGTGGATATGCTCTACCTTGACTCGATTAAATGATAAGAAGTGCGATCTCGCGTAGCGAGGCAGCGAAGCTGATCGCGGTACTTGGTATGTTCTTCCCAAATTCAATTCAACAAACCAGGCAATTTTGTTGAACTATGAAAACTAATGTCTTAACCCGCGCCGAAACCGATCGAGAGCTTGTCTATGTCTGGCTGGGAGATAAAAGCAGGACTACTCAAGTTAGTTACAGTAGCATTGTCACGGGGTTTTTCTCGTTTATTAATAAACCTCTGGGTGAGGTAGCCATTGAAGATTTGCAGCTATGGCATAGACGACTACAGCTAACCGATAAACCTTCTACGGTAGCCAATAAAATCAGGGCGATTAAGTCTCTGTTTAGCTACGCCGTTAAAGTTGGCTATTTAGAAATTAATATCGGCAGCTTCATTAAATGTCCCAGAGTCAAGGAAAAGTTAGCCGAAAGAATTCTCTCTGAAGCGGATTGTCTGAAATTGATTGGTGCTGCGAAAACCGAACGCGATCGCGCTTTATTGTGTTTGATGTATGGTTGTGGTTTACGGGTAAGTGAAGTATGTAGTTTGACTTGGGGTGACTTACAAAAGTTTCGAGAAGGGGGTAAGTGTACCGTGTTTGGTAAAGGTAGTAAAACCCGCGTGGTACTCGTTCCTGCTTCTGTCTGGCAACTGTTGATGAAGCTGCCGAGAATTATTGAAGCTGTGTTTGTCTCTCGTACTGGTAGACCTTTAGAAAGGACGATGGTGTACAAGATTGTCAAAGATTGTGCTAAACGGGCTGGTGTATCCGAGAAAGCCTCCTGTCACTGGTTGAGACATTCCCATGCTTCCCATGCGATCGAGAGTGGTTGTAATTTGAGATTGTTACAGCAATCTCTCGGTCATAGTAAATTGGAGACGACAGAACGTTATCTACACATCAATCCTGATAGCGGTTCTAGTCAGTTTATTAATATTTGATAGCTGTTATTCGTATCTGCACGTTCAACAAGCGTGGGTGTACGAGGCGCGTTTATTGAGTTGGATTAGTGGGGGCAATTTATTAAGAAAAATTATGCCAAATTGGCTACATATTACTGATAATTATTTGTATATTTTTAGTAAAGTTACTTACAAATAAAAAATCTATTTCTCAGGAAAAATTTACCAGGGAAACAATACTTTGCTGGTGAGAGCGGTCAGGCAATTGTAGATTGTCGATTTTAGATTAAAGAATTGACCGGGGAACACCGGTCACCGCAGGCAGCGGAGGGGCTGTCTTCTGAGGTCTCCTCAGAAGTTTATACGCCCCGTTCGTTTCACGGCGGTGTAACGGTGACTCCTACCTTAAGGAAGGAGCTTGAAGATTGTAGATTATGTGATTACTGATTATAGGATTTGAAAATTTTAGATTAACTCCAAAGTAAAAAAAAGAGAGGTGCTAAAATGCCATCAAAATCAGAGTTTCCTGAGCACACACCGATCTCGAACCAACCCGAGGAAGAGGCTGCCGTCAAAGAGGAGCAACAGGTTTCTCAGCCACCCTCGGAAGGGGTTAAATCCGAAAAGACTTCGGTAAAAGACGACGACACGGAGGCAGTTAAAGATTACAAGCGAACCAAGGCTGCGGCGGCAGAACTTTGGACTCTGCCGGAGAGTATTGCCGAGCTACACGACATTGGAGAAGCATCTTTTGGTCCCCCGCCTCCAATAGCAGAGACCGTACACGGTCCTGACGATCGCGTCCAGATTACTAACACATCTGTATACCCGTGGCGTGTACACGCTTCGTTGCTAATCACAGCGGCGGACAACTCGATGTGGATCGGTACTGGATGGTTTATTGGACCCCATACGCTGATAACTGCCGGTCATGTTGTTTACATAAAAAACAGCGGCATACCAGGACGTGATGGCTGGGTCAAGAAGATCAATGTCATGCCGGGTCGCAATGGCAGTACGCTTCCTTACGGTTCGGTTACGAGTACAAAATTCCATTCCGTAACTGGCTGGACAGACAGCGGGAACGAGAACTATGACTACGGGGCGATCATTATTCCGACGGAATTAGGCAACACAGTCGGGTGGTTCGGTTTCGGCGTATATTCGGACTCGGCTCTACTTTCTGCTACAGGAAACATCTCCGGTTATCCTGGCGACAAACCGACAGGCACGCAATGGTATGACTACCGCACGCTTGCCTCTGTTAACAGCCAGAAAGTATACTACGACATTGATACTGCTGGTGGACAAAGTGGCAGTGGGGTTTACCGGATCATCAACGGACAACGCTATGGCATGGCTATTCACGCTTATGGGGGCGCGACAACCAATTCTGGCACTCGAATTACAATGCCAGTATACAATAATATGGTTGCCTGGAAAGCATAGTGTGTAATGTAATTTTCGGTATTGTTCGTGACTTGCACGGTAACCCAGTCGCACAGGCACGAGTCTATTTCACGGGTGGTCCAGTACCATGGCCTGATATTGCCACGCTGACAGACAGTGATGGAGTTTTTTCCCTATCCGCTCCCTCGGCAGGAACCTATGAGATTGAGTGCGTTGCCGATGGATTTATGCCAACAGCAGCAAGAGTAACAGTCACAGGCGACAAAGAAATACATCTGGAAATTTGGCTGAGAACATAAGGGATTACACTCAGCATTGATTGAAAAAATTCTTGAACAGGCTAAGTCTGATAAATATCTAAGCTTTCTATTCGACGGAAATAACGCTCGCTCTCTAGGAGTAAAGCTTAGATAAAAGACTACCCAGTTTCGGGCTGGGTTTATCTATCTTTTAATTGGAGTAAAAGAAATCATGGCGTATGAATACAAAGCAAATGGTCAAAAAGTTGTTTTTCCTGTAGACGAAGATTTTATAGCAGTAAAATTTAGCGAATCAGCACCTCGCAGTTTAAGGGCATCTGTAGCAAACAAGCCAGAATTAGGTTCATTTTCATCACGTTTTGAAGTTCCAGGTGAAAAATTTACGATTCTCCCAGTTGCTCAAACTCCGCAGCCTCGTGATGTTCGTTTTAATGCCGCGATGGAGGCGATGGAAGCTACAGATGAGGTCGTGCGGGTCGCCCCTGTATTTAAATTGGGCAATTCCCAGGTACTGGCAACTGAGCGTCTTTCTGTTGGTTTCACACCACAAACACAGAAACCTCAAGAAATTCTAGGAAGATATGGATGTCAAATTATTGAAGAATATGGCAACAATGAATATTTAGTTGGATTGCAGGAATCTGACGACCCTTTCGAGATTACTGCACAGCTTGATGCTTTACCAGAAGTAGACTATGCAGAACCTGACTTTGTGACAATTGGCAAGCATATACCCCGCAAGCCAATCTCTCCAACAGTCAGAAGCAACGATCCTTTGCTAGATCGACAATATGCGACTAAAATTACTAAGGCGGTAGAAGCTTGGAATTTGCAAATTGGCGACCCTAGCATCAAGATTGCCATTTTGGATGAAGGTGTTGATACTAACCATGAAGATTTAGCGGCTGCTATTGTTGGTAGCTATGACGGAACTGATAACGATCCATTCCAAGAACCCAATCGTTGGGATGCTCATGGTACTGCTTGTTCAGGATTAGCTGCTGCAATTCACGGCAATCAGCGCGGGATTAAAGGGATTGGCGGTGGCTGTTCTCTCTTGGCGGTCAGAATTGCCTATTCTCCTTGGGATGGTTCCAACAGGTGGGTAACAGAAGACTCTTGGATTCGACGTGCCATTGATTGGTCGTGGCAAAATGGGGCTGATATTCTTAGCAACAGTTGGGGGGGAGGTCCTCCTTCGACAGCTATTACCAACGCTTTTGAGCGGGCACGCACTCAAGGTCGCAACGGCAAAGGCTGTGTTATCGCGATCGCTGCTGGTAATGATAGCAGCTCGGTCAATTTTCCCGGCAATCTAAATAATATGCTGACTGTCTCGGCTAGGCCTAAATATAGGGTTCGTGCAACGAGGGGCAAGGTGAAATGGTTTCACTTTTGTCAACCCCATTTGAAGCCATTTTTGATCGAAATTACTTATATTAAACATTGCCTAGT
>JASJDI010000263.1 GCA_030065155.1 Xenococcaceae cyanobacterium MO_188.B29 | reverse complement strand
CAAAGCTTACAAATACCAATTGTAACTCGTAGTGTTTTAATTATTGCCATCGAAGTAGCCATAACAGGAGGACTACATTTAGATGGAGCGATCGCCCCAAAAGCCCCCGTAACACTATCCTTCATTACTTCTAGCCGTCTGTCTGGATCTGTAACTGCTAAACCGTCTGCTGTATCGATCGCTCCATCTAAATGTAGTCCTCCTGTTATGGCTACTTCGATGGCAATAATTAAAACACTACGAGTTACAATTGGTATTTGTAAGCTTTGTAAAGTCCAATCTGCCAATCCCAACAAACCACCAATAAGCAAACCAACTAAAGGTATCCAACGGGCAATACGCAAAAACTCCCCCGTCCACTGGCTAGGGACAGGAATTATGGTATAAAATAATACAGCACTTATGAAAGAGCTTATTAAAAGCCTACATCGTTCTAATACTGAAGAAAAAACAAATTCCCGCATAAGCTGGTATTTAGTTAAAATTTCTGAGAACAGCATCCAAATATTAGGCTAATATTGTTTCATAGGCTACTTTATCTAAGAAAATATTTGTACAACAGTATGAGTCTTTTTAGATTCAAAAGTTATTTATCATGAGTAAAGAGCAAACACCCCATAAGCTACCCGCACCTTGCATAATTGATTCTGGTACGATTGTGAACAAAGAAGATATGAAGCGTTTGCTTAATGATCTATGTCATGTTCACTACATCCATAGTATAGATAAGCAATTCCACAGCGAAGGCAAAGGTTGGATTTTAGAAGTATTTAATCATCCCTCTCAATCTACTTTGATTGCTAATGGGAATTTGTATATTAACATTCAGAGTTTTGATTATATGCAATTAAGTCAATCTCTGGAACAGGAAACTTGCTTCGATCTCATTCAAGATAATCGCCGACTCAGACTAATTCCTATCGTCAACTCTAAACCAGAACAAGTGTCTGTTAAAAATATAGATGCAGCCACTATTGAAGCGATGGTAACAGAAGTGCTTGCTGCTCGTTGGGATGTGCAAATTGATGATGAAGATTTTTAGATTTTTGGTTTTTATCTAAATTAATTAAGTAACAATAATAAACTGTGGGATTCTCATTTGTAACTCAGGCATCCTGTCATTCTACGCTGGCAAGGGCTGGGCTATTTCATACTCCTCATGGCATAGTAGAAACTCCTCGGTTTATGCCTGTCGGAACTTTGGCTACAGTCAAAGGGATAACGCCAGCACAGCTTAAACAAGCATCGGCGCAAATGATTTTAGCTAATACCTATCACCTTCATCTACAACCAGGAGAAAGGATTATTGAATCTGCTGGAGGTTTACATAGTTTTATGGGGTGGGAGTCTCCTATATTGACTGATTCTGGAGGATTTCAGGTCTTTAGCTTAAGTGAACTACGGCAAATTTCTGATACAGGAGTTATTTTTCGCTCTCCCCGTGATGGAAGTATGATTAATCTGACTCCTGAGCGATCGATCCAAATTCAGAATAGTTTGGGTGCAGACGTAATTATGGCATTTGATGAATGTCCTCCTGCCGACGCTTCCAGAAAAGAGGTAGAAGAAGCGACAGAGCGCACTTATCGTTGGCTAGAGCGTTGTATTCAAGCTCATCAACGCCCTCATGAGCAAGCTCTCTTTGGGATTGTGCAAGGAGGAATACATCTAGATTTAAGAGCAGAAGCCGTCAGAAAATTAACAGCCTTAGATTTACCAGGTTATGCCATTGGCGGAGTGAGTGTAGGAGAAGAACCAGAATTAATTAATGCCACGGTTAAGGTGACTGCCCCTCTGCTACCAGCTAACAAACCACGTTATCTAATGGGAGTAGGCACTTATCGGGAAATGGTACAGGCGATCGCAGCAGGAATAGATTTATTTGACTGTGTAATTCCTACCCGTTTAGGGAGACATGGTGCAGCATTAGTGCAGGGACAAAGAATAAATATCAAAAATGCTCAATATAAGGAAGATTTTCAGCCTCTAGACGAAACTTGTCCTTGCTATGCTTGTCAAAATTTTAGTCGGGCATATCTCAATCATTTAGTCCGTTGTAAAGAAATGTTGGGCTATATTCTTTTATCGATTCATAATATTACCGAATTAATTCGTTTTACCCAAAAAATTCGGGCTGCAATTATAAGCGATCGCTTTGTCTCAGAATTTTCTGATTGGTTAGAGTCTGAAGAAGTTATTAGAAGAACCGAATCGTGATAGGATTTTTACTAGCTTTAAAAAAATTGTTGAAAGGTAGATAGATATATGGAAGCAGCAATGCTATTAGCAGACCTACCAGAGGCTTATGCTATTTTTAATCCCTTAGTGGACGTTTTGCCCCTTATTCCTTTGTTTTTCTTGTTGCTAGCTTTTGTTTGGCAAGCAGCAGTAGGATTTAAATAAATCTCTCCCCTAGATATTTTAAAGGCATCCAATTAGGGTGCTTTTTTTATAATTGAAAATTAATTATCTTAATTCTGAATTCTTATCATCTTGCCTCCATCAATAGATAACCAATTTGATCGAAACAAGTATGAACAAGCCTTTTTAAGTTTAAGCGATCGCTCGAAGTTAGCCATAATTCCTTTGGATGTCTTGGAGATAATTCCTTCTACCAATCAGTATCTATGGGAATTAATAGCGCAAAAAAAGCAATTGCCTTTAGCTGCGATCGCCCTACAACAAACAGCAGGAAGAGGACAATGGGGTAATAGAAAATGGCAATCTTCCCCTGGTGGATTATATCTTTCTGTCGGGATAGAAACTTACCTTAGGAGCGATCGCTATCCTCATTTAATTATGGCTACTGCTTGGGGAATAGCAACTACACTAAGGCAATACCATGTACCAGTTTTACTTAAATGGTCTAATGATTTAATCCTCTTCAAGAAAAAACTGGGGGGAATTAAAATAGAAACTCGTACTCAGCAACAATCTTTAACTTATGCTGTGGTAGGAGTGGGTATTAATTGGACTAATCCTATTCGGGATCTAGGTATTAATTTACAATCGTATTATCAAACCACTCAAACAGAAGCGAGCATTACTTGTTTAGAACAGTTAACTGCTATTGCTATCTACGGTATTTTGTCTGGTTATCAATATTATTTGGATGTAGGAATAGAAAAATTACTCGATGGTTATCTTCAGTTACTTTCTAATTTGGGACAATCAGTAACTATTGAAGGCTGTCCAGGGATAGTAAGCGGTGTGACAAGCAAAGGGGAATTAAAAGTGCGGTTGCGATCGCCTGGTGCAAGCACGGAAATTTGTCTAGCACCTGGTCAAATTAGTTTAGGTTATCATTCCACAATTGACAATTGATAATTATCGACTATCCATTTATTAATTTTTAACTTTCCTTCTACGACCAACGCACATCGGTAAAATAGACAAAAAAGTAAGCAAGCTGACTGCTAAAATTAAGGGCAAGCGATCGCCTCCTGCTAAAGCCTCGATTCCACTTATTCCTAGCCAGGTGTAAGCTAATGTCCCTGGTATAATACCGACAAAAGTTGCCATAGTGTAGGTAAACCAATGTAGAGGGGTCAATCCAAACACGAAATTAACTACGTTAAACGGGGAAATAGGCGCAAAACGGACTGCTAAGACAAAACGCATTGGTCTATCTGCGATCGCTTGGTTAAATCTAGTGACAAGCTTATTTTTGCTAAATTTCCGCTTAATATAGTCCCGTAATAAGTAGCGTGCTGTCCAAAATGCTCCTAATGCTCCCAAAGTAGCACCAATTACTGACCAGAGTGTACCCCACCACAAACCAAATACAATTCCCCCAGCTACGGTTAAGATAGTGCCTGGAATACCAACTACAGTTAAGATTGTGTAGGTAATAATAAAAGGAATAATTACACAACACTGATTTTCCCGTAAATATTCGACCAAAAACATTGGCTCGAATAGAACTTTGAAAGGACTTACTGTTAAAAGAATTAAGGAAATACCGAGAGCGATCGCTAGCCAAAGACGGGGATTTTCAATAAAATTATCTTTGTTCTTTTTGTGTTGATTACAACTCAAATAAGAACGTTTAGATTGCATTTTCTTAACCAATAAAATCTGAATTTACACTCATATCATCACTACGATTTAGCTCACTATCTAATGCTTTTTTCGCTATTTTAGTGACGAAGACTGTAACCGCAATTGTTGCTAGTAAACCAACAGCAAATAAAGCCCATTCTGCAGGAGTCTTCCCTCCTCCTGTAGCAGCTTGACCAATAGAACCTAAATATACATACATAATAGTTCCTGGCATCATCCCAATCCAAGAAGCTAACATATAATCTCGAAGGGATACTTTAGTTAAACCAAAAGCATAGTTTAAAAATACAAACGGAAAGATAGGAGAAAGTCTGGTTAAACCAACAATTTTCCAGCCTTCTCTTCCTGTTGCGGAATCGATCGCCTTAAATTTTGGCTGAGTTTCTATTTGTTTAGCTACCCATCCCCTAGCTAGATATCTTCCTACTAAAAAAGCAACTGTTGCTGCTAAAGTAGACGCTACAGATACTAAAATTGAACCTTTAACTACACCAAAAATTGTACCAGCACCTAAAGTTAAAACTGCCCCAGAAAGAAGAAAAACAGTAGCTAGAATATAGATAGCAATAAAAACTAGAAAACCAACAGTACCAAGCCGATCTACCCACTCGATCGCACTTTGCAGAATATTATTGATTTTTTCGGTAATTCCTAAAGAATTAGCAACTACAATTAAACTAAAAACACCCACGGCAATAAGTATCCATTTGAATATAGTCTTATTCATAATAAACTTTCCTTAATTTATTTGCTTAGTCAAGTATTAAATTAGAGAACCCCCGCAACTAGAACCACTTCCTGCGGTACAACCATAACAATAGTTAGCAGTTTTAATATTCTTAATTACATCAATACTGTCCATTTCTAATAGTTTAGCTACGGTTATTTTTTCTCCTTTAGCAGTAGTAGCAGGAAGATTTTCCATCTGATTAAAATCGCAATCGTACACATTTCCTAAATAGTCGATCGATAGTTCGTTACGGCACATCAAATGAGGTAAAGTAACTGCATTAAAGTTATGTTCTAAAAACTGTAGGTAACTATCATGGATTTCCCTGCGTTGTAAATATTGTTTAGTTCTCCCAATCGGAATATTGGTAATAGTAAAGAGATGATTAAATTGAATATCAAAATGTTCTGCTAGATAAGCTTTATAATCTTGCTCTAATTTTTGCTGATCGGGAGTTAGAGAAAAATTTTCATTAGTAGGTAAAGAAGGATTATAAACTAAATCCAAAATTAAATTAGAGTTTTTGCCGTAACCTAATTTATTTAGTTTTTGGATAGCTTGAATCGAATCATTATAAACTCCTGACCCTCTTTGTTTATCCACATTAGATTCTAAGTAACAAGGTAAAGAAGCAACTACTCTTAAGTGATGTTTGGCAAAATATTCTGGTAAATCTTCGTAACTAGGTACAAAAAAGATAGTTAAATTAGAACGAACAATAACTTCTTTTCCTTTTTTTCTGGCTGCTTCTACTATCGGTTTAAAGCCATAGTTCATTTCTGGTGCGCCACCAGTCAAATCTACAGTTTCAATTTGAGGAAAACGATTAATTATAGTGATAATCTGCTCACAAACTTCTGGAGATAATTCTTCTGTTCTTTTCGGACTTGCTTCTACATGACAGTGAGTACAAGCAAGATTACACTTCCTACCTAAATTGATTTGTAATACTGTAATTTTTCCTTTTGCTAATGAGGAACTTATTTTCTTAGCAAAAGAAGTTGATTTAGTGCTATTTTCTATTTTTAACATTATCTATTGCTTCCACAAAACAACTACTAAAATAAACTATAAAATGCTCTATTTTAAATTAAAAATTAATCGGGAATAACTAGAGAATACTAGTTTTAAGCTAAGAATTAGCTATAACATTCAACTTTGAGTTTAGGGATTGGGTAATAAGTAATAGATATGAAAAAAATTCTCTAACTTAATTACCCAAAACCTATTCATTATTGATTACTTAATAACTACTAACTAAGAACTATTAACTCTTTAGCAACACTCCCCTGGACTACAACATTCAAGGTCATTAGTATTAGTTAAGTTGTATTCAGAACCTTTAGTTTCTTTAGGATGGCGAATTGCTTTATTTTTGCAGCTAAAAGTCTCTGCTTCTTCTAAGGGAATATTTTCGTAAGGTGGTACAGGGATAATATCTTGAGAATAAGGACTGCAACAACTAGTTAAAATCTGATAAGTTTTGTCACATACAGCCATTCTTTCTCCACGACAGAAAGTATGACCATCATCATCCTGTACTTGCTTCCAAGGACCTTTATAGATTACTGCTTGTTTTCTGTCCCAACATTCCCCTTCTTTACCTTTATAGGCGCGAATAGTCATAGAACGAAATTCAATCCCATCCACTACTTGCCAAGGTTGTTCTTCTCGTTTGAGGATTTCAAGACCATAAAATCCTGCCTCTTCAAACATTTTTAAGAACATATCTTCTCTAAATGCCCCAGAAATACAACCACTCCATAATTCAGGATCGTTGAGAATTGTTGAGGTAGGATTTTCATCACAAACTATATCAGAAATAACCGCTCTACCACCACGCTTGAGAACGCGAAAAATCTCCGCAAATAACTGTTGCTTATCTTGAGGACGAACTAAATTAAGAACACAGTTAGAGATGACCACATCTACACTATTATCAGCAATTAGTGGTTCTTGGCTACGCAAGCGATCGCATTCTGTTTCATAGTTGCTGACTTCCTCAATAGAAGTAATTGGATTATTGGTTAGCCAAGTTTGCACTTTAGCTAAATTCAGTTTGAGGTCTTGAATTTTACCTTTAACAAACTCAGTATTTTGATAACCTAACTTAGAAGCAATTTCTGATTGATACTTCCTAGCTAAAGACAGCATTTCATCGTTGAAATCCACACCAATAATTTTGCCTTTAGCACCTAATTTTTGCGCCAAAATATAGCAATTTTTCCCTGCACCAGAACCCAAATCAACTACAGTTTCTCCCTCATTGACATAACGAGTAGGATCGCCACAACCATAGTCCTTGGCAATAATTTCTTCTGGTAAAATCTCTAAATAGTTACCTGCATATTCTGTCGGACAACACAAACTTGGCTGTTGCTGTCTCGCACCAGCTTGATACCTTTCTATTACCGCAGTCTCAATATCATATTCGATGGAGGCAGATTGTTTGTTTGAGGGAGTAACAATATCGGTCACAGATTATCAATCCTTTACTTAACTTAAATAAACTGCATTACATTACGAGAGAAATTAACCTCAAAAGGTAATAGAGAATACATATTGCCTTTTCCTTTAGACCTTCTACCTAAAAAAGTTCTAGTCTTGGTTGAGTTCTTTCCCCCTGTAAAAGTATTGCATTGTTAAAATTTAACCTTTAATTTACATATTTTATTTAACTCAGCACAGATGAAATTTTCCTGAGAAGAAGCTTGAAATCTCCCTAAAATTCAGCAAAATTAGCAAAACTAACTCAACCAGAAAAGCTTATACTATAATCAAAAAAGCCTATGACAGTTACCCAAAATACTATCTGGTCACAATTTCTCCGACCTATTTATGAGTTGCTAGTAGATGGAGAAGCCCTCAAAAAACTTTATGAGAGTGTCGACTGGGACAAAGAAAGCGATCGCTTGAAAAATCCTAACTTAGTATATCCTAACTACTATACTTCTCAAAATTTCCACGGTATTAAAAAAGGCTACTTAAATCCTAGTGCTGCTGTCAGTTACGATTCTGTCACCCAATATGCTTTACCTCCCAACGAAACTTGGGTACGCCAAGAATTAGTTAATGCCATTGGTGGACAACCCAGAAAAATACTCGATCTTGGTTGTGGAACAGGTTCAACTACGCTGATGCTGAAACAGGCATTTCCCAAAGCAGAAGTAATTGGACTAGATTTATCCCCTTATATGCTGATCATGGCAGAATATAAAGCCAACAAAGCAGGCTTAGATATTCAATGGTTACACCGCAAAGCAGAAGCTACAGGTTTTTCAGAGAATAACTTTGATTTAGTTACTGCTTCTTTGCTTTTTCACGAAACTCCTCCTTTTATTAGTCAACAAATTTTGCAAGAAAGTTTTCGTTTACTTGTACCAGGAGGACAAGTTATTATCCTTGATGGCAATCAAAAAACTCTGCGTCATACTACTTGGCTGACAGAAATTTTTGAAGAACCCTATATCAACTATTATGCGGAAGAAAGTGTTGATGCTTGGCTAGGTGCAGTGGGTTTTGCTTCGATTAAAACAGAAGATGTGTGGTGGACTAATCAAATTAGTCGCGGACTAAAACCAATACCAAGTCAAGATAACTTGAAGCAATTTCAGGCAGAAATAGATACACTAGATTCTCAGGAAATACCTGCACTTGTTTAAATAATTAACGATGACCTTAAAAGCAATTCTATTTGATTTCAACGGCGTAATTATTAACGATGAATCGATTCACGAAGAATTAATTAGTGAGATTCTTTTAAGCGAAAATTTATGTCCAGAGAAGTCAGAATACAAAGAATTATGTCTAGGAAGAAGCGATCGCGCTTGTTTGCAAAATATTCTTTCCTGTCGTGGTAGAGTCGTTACCAATGATTATTTAACTAAATTAGTTGAAGCAAAAACAAAAGCTTATCAACATAAATTAGATCAATTAGACACTTTGCCTATTTATCCAGGGATTAAAGTCTTTTTAGACCTAATTAAAACTAAGGAGTTAATGATAGGGCTAGTTTCTGGTGCTTTGCGTAGAGAAATAGCATTAGTACTGGAAAAAGCTGGTATTGCTGAATATTTTTCTGTCATTGTAGCTGGAGACGATCTAGAAACAAGTAAGCCTAAACCTGATGGTTATTTGCTTGCTGTAACTAGACTCAATCAATCCTTGAAGAATCTTAATTTAAACCCTGCTGAATGTCTAGCGATCGAAGATACTCCAGCAGGAATTGAAGCAGCTAAACAAGCAGGGATGCATGTCGTAGGCATTGCCAATACTTATCCTTTGCATATGCTTCAACGCCAAGCCGACTGGACAGTAGATTATCTTAAAGAAATAGATCTAGATAGAGTTAAGGAAGTTCTAACTCAGACTACCCCAATCTAAATTATCTACATAACTAACAAATCAAGATATTGATAAATGTCTAATATTTGAGGTTAAATGTTTAATGTTGAGGGGAATTAGCTCAGTTGGTAGAGTGCTGCGATCGCACCGCAGAGGTCAGGGGTTCGACCCCCCTATTCTCCATCTCTCTCAAAAGTCCCCAAATAAGTTCTTTCATAGGCATTTGAAAGGTTATCTTTTGATGTAATAGTCTCTCAATTTATAAGTCTATTGTGTTATTTTCGGTCAGTTTAGATATAATTCGGATCGAAAATGGATCGAAAAAACAGATCGATCTATCGCTCTTTAAATTTTTTCCATGACTAAAACTGCTAGAGCAAAAAAGGGTACTGTCTCTGTGACTGCCGATAGAGGAAGACTACGTTTAGGGTGGCG
>JASJDI010000262.1 GCA_030065155.1 Xenococcaceae cyanobacterium MO_188.B29 | reverse complement strand
TTCAAAACTTTGATAGAAATCATCTACATCACAAAAAATTTCTGTAAGATCAAGGCGAGATTTTATTTCCATAGCTGGGACGAGCGAAAACACCACTTTGAGCCATTGTCTCAGCTTTCTTTTTTATCTACAAATTTTCGTCGAACTCACGTTTTACGAGGTTCAATAATGCGATCGCTCCGACGAAGATATAGAATAGCATCATTGACCGTCTTTGTTAAATAATTAGTTGGTAATAAACTGCGCCCCAAACAAACTGCACATTTACCACAGGGTTGAGGATGAGGATCGTCTAAAGCATTTGCCAGAAAAGCCATTAAACATTCGCTACTTTCCCTGTATTCTTGCATTTGTGCTTGTTCTTGACGACGAATTTTGATTAATTCTGCGATCTTTTGAGTATCTGGCTGATAATTAATTGCTGTGGCATACCATTTTGAACCTTGCTTCGTTACAGGTGCGGGGGATTCCAAAGAAAGTAGTTTTAATACCTTCTCAATTTTGCCTTTAGAGAGATTTAATTGTTGTTGTAATTGAGGTACAGAATAACCATCTTCTGCTTCGTTGAGTGCTTCCAAAACTTTTTTTGTACGTGTTTGTGGCGGAAAAGCATTGTTAATAAAATAGTTAGTAATTTCATCGTCTTCTTTGCCATTGAGGAGAATACCATAGGCTTGTTCTACTGCTCTACCTGCTCGCCCTACTTGCTGATAATAATGAACTACAGAGCCAGGACGTTGATAATGAATGACAAAGGCTAAATCGGGTTTATCAAAACCCATTCCTAAAGCTACAGTTGCAACTAAAACTTTAATTTCATTGCTTAAAAGTTGATCTTCTAATGTTTCTTTGACTTCTTTCTCTAATTGACTATGATAAGCCTTGGCACTAATGTTTTGAGATAATAACCAGCCTGTGAGTCTCTCAGTATCCGCAACAGTTAGAGTATAAATAATTCCACTACCATCAATATTAGGTAAAGTTTCTGCCAGCCAAGCCATTCTTTGTGGTTGACTAGGAAGATAAATATTTTGCAGTTGTAGGCTATTTCTGGTTAAAGTCCCCCTGAATATCTTAAGACTTGAACCCAGTTGATTGACAATATCTTCTACTACTCGATTATTAGCTGTGGCAGTAGTAGCTAAAACAGGAATATTGGACGGAAGTGCTTGTAAAATTCTAACTATGCGTCGATAGTCAGGACGAAAATCATGACCCCAATCAGATATGCAATGGGCTTCATCAACTACAAATAAGCCAATATTTCCCGATAAAGGTAATAAAGTATTTTCCAAAAAATCTTGATTTGCCAATCTTTCAGGAGAAATCAAGAGAATATCTATTTGATTATTCAGTAATTTCGCTGCAACTTCTTGCCATTGTTGTGGGTTACTTGAATTGACAGTAGCAGCTTTAATTCCCATTCTTTCTGCTGCTGCAATTTGATTGCGCATTAATGCTAGTAGAGGTGATATTAAAAGAGTTACACCTGCTCCTCGATCGCGGAATAACTTCGTTGCCATAAAATATACTAAACTTTTTCCCCATCCTGTTCGCTGCACCACTAACAATCGAGATTTATTTTGTAATAATTCTGCAATTGCTTCCCACTGTCCATCTCTAAAATTAGCGTCAGGGTTGTTAATCGCCTTTTTTAGTAGTGATAATGCCTGATTTTTCATTATGGGTTGTCTTCACTAGCATTACATTTACAAGATAATTTAGCTAAAATTACTAATGCTCTGCTTATGAAGAAACAAAAGTTCAAAACAAGGCAAAAATAGATAAATATTGTTAATTAAAAGACTGATAATTTTATTTTCTCCTTAAAAATAACAATTTCAGCCAAATTAAGAGATCGATCGATGTTTAATTGCTGTAATATGAGTTGAACAAAAATTAATTTAAATTCTACTTACGATGAATCAGAACAAAGAAGATGATCGCGCTGTTCGACATTAGAGTTATTTTGCAGATAATTCTGCATCAAAGAACAAACCTGACTCATTAACTGTTCAAAAGAATCGATCCGCCACAATTTAATTTCTCCAGTTGCCCCTGCTGTAGCTAGTAAGTTGCCTTTTGAGTTTAAATTAATACTATTGATACTAGATTTATGGGCTGTCCAGGTTGCTAGAGATTCTCCACTATCCAAATCCCAAAGTTGAACATAACCGCGATCGTCACTGCTAATAATTGTCTTTCCATCAGGGCTATAGGTCAAAGAAGTAACTTTGGCCTCGTAAACGTGTAGAGGAGATTTGGTAGTATTATCTTCAACGTTCCAGAGACGAATTGTGCTATCTTGACCACCACTAGCAATCCAGTTACTATCAGGGCTGAAAGCAACAGTATAGACTTCTCCTATATGATCTTGAAATATGTTGGTTAAGCGTCGATTTTGCCAATCCCAAGTAATTACAGTGCCGTCTTGACTGGCACTAGCGAGGAATTTACCATCAGGACTGAAACTAAGGTCGTGGACTAAACCGTTATGTCCCGATAATTCTGTGAGCGATCGATCGGCTATATCCCAGAGTTTGATTACGCCATTTGCTCCTGCCATAGCTAGCACTCGATTATCAGGGCTAAAAATGATACTCTCTTGAGAACTAATCTGAGTTGGTAATTGCTGGAATAATTCACCCCGCAAATTCCAGATACGGACAATCCCATCTTCACTACTACTAGCTAGCAATGTACTATTAGCACTAATATTAATACTGGTTACTGGTGCTGAATGGGGTGTCAGTTCTGATAACAGTTTCCCTTGTGAGTTCCAAATACGGACAATCCCATCGTCTCCACCACTAACTAATAATTTACCATCAGGGCTAAAAACTAAATCATGAACTGATTGGTTATCCCCTTGCCATGCTGCTGACTCTGGATTTTGTAGAGTCCACAAACGAGTAGTACCGTCATCCCCCGAACTCGTTAATAATTTGCTATCTTTGCTAAAGCTAACACTTCTAACGGGACCTGTATGTCCTCTAAATTCTGATATCTGTTGACCCTCTAAGTCCCAAACCCTAGCAGAACCATCTTCTCCAGCACTAGCAATTAATTTACTATCGGGACTAAATGCTATATTCCAGAGGCGTTGTCTATCTGCTCGCCAAGATGTTAGTAGCTGATATTGTCGATTCCAAATGTGGATAAAACCATCATCTCCAGCAGAAGCAATTAACTGACCATCAGGACTAAAGATTACTCTCCAACTATGGACGGGAAATTCTTGTAATAATTTACCCTGAAGATCCCAAATACGAATGGTTTTATCTGCTCCCGAAGTAGCAATTAATCGATCGTCAGGGCTAAAACTCACACTTTTAACCATTTCTCGATCTGCTTGCCATCGCCTTAACTCTTTTCCCTGCAAGTCCCATAAAGCAACAGCCCCATCTTTTCCTCCAGCAGAGACAATCGATCGACCATTGTTACTAAAACTGACATTACGTACTTGACCTATATGACCTTGCCAGTCAACTAGCTTGTCTCCTTGGAAGTTCCATAAAATAATGCTACCGTTTTGGGATGCACTAGCTAATAAATCTCGATTGGGACTAAAAGATAAACTGCGAACTCGCTTAGTATCTGCTTGCCAAGATGCTAACTCCTCCCCCTGCAAACTCCACAGGCGAATTATACCGTTGTCTTCCGCGCTACCAATTAAACTGCTTTGAGGATTCAAACTACTTCTAACGGGTACAGTAGACCCCTGCATTCGGTTCACTTCTTTGACTTGATAAACCGACCATTGTAACGTTCCTGTCACTTCTTCTTGTAACTTTTTCGGGGGCTTGATGAGACGCAATAATGGATGTTGTAAAGCTTTTCCTGCCCTTAAACTAGATACCATAGCATCTAAAGAGCGGATTGAGTTTAAATCAAGTCTAGCCGATTGTCTAGAGTCCCTGCTTTGATTAATTTTATCGCTTCTTTGTGCTAACAAAAGTGAAATAGCCAAGGTGCTTAAGGCAATAATAATAGTGATCGCAATACGCCAACGCCAGCGACTATTGAATTTTTTGCGGGCGACGCTAAGCTTAACAAATTCTGTTTCTACTTGATTAAACCAATTATCTTCAGACTGAAGTATTTGCTCAAGTAAATCTAAACGAGGGTTAGCATTCCACAAGAAACGTCTAAATTTATCTTTTTCTTGCCAATCAAAAGCTGCGGGGGTTAAAAGACGCTGTAAAACTAAATTATCTTGTTGCTCTCCCTGTTGTAACCAATCCTGTAATTTATCCCAACCTCTGACGAGAAAATCGTGGGCAGGTTCATAATATATACGATCTGATTCGGTTTCTTTTCCAGTGACAATTAAACGAGTTGCAATGAGACAATTTAATACTCGATCGACTCTTTTATTTTCTGCTTCACTAGCATATATCAGTTCGGGCTTTAATACCCTGCGTTTAATGGCTTCTCCTCCTTGAATTTCCACCATCCGCAACATGACTCGGTGCATAGTTTGGCGATGGGCATCATCGGGTAAATTATCATATTCTTGATTAGCTCTTCTGGTTAGAGATCCAGCTACTCCACCTTGTTTTTCAAAGTTAGCATCTACGGTTAAAGCTCGCTCTTGTTGTCCTTCTTCTAACCAAGCACGATGGAGATTGATATACATTTCACTGAGGGTAAAAGAAAGTAGCGGTAAAGCCCCAGGCATTTGCGCTACTTCATCCACTAGACGATCGACTAAATTGGCTGGTTCAAAATACAATGCCATTTCTGTAGCGGGTTTTTCGACTACATCTCTTAATTCGTCGGGGCGCATAGCACGCACTACAAAGCGAGCATTTCCCCAATGGGGTTGTAAGGCTGAGGTGAGAAATCTGGGTTCAAAATCGGAGCGTAGAGTAATAATTAGGCTGACTTGAGGACATTCTTGGATTATATGGGCTAATTTTTGGATAAATTGCTCCCATGGTTCATCTGATTCTGGTTTGGTGTTGTCTTGTTTATTTCCTTGATGGGCAGTACCCATCCTACTGATTAATTCTTCAAATTGATCGATCGCAATTAAAAGTCTTTTCTCAGGATTTTGTTGACTCCAAGATTGAATTGCAGAGATAAATTGATGAGAATTATGTTTAAGGCGATCGCTAAGAATGGCTGTGTTTTCATTTTGTTGTTGTAATTTAGGACTAAGTTCGACTAAAATCCTGGCGAGGGAACGATAAGGATTAACCCCTGGGCGAATGGGTGGGAGAATTTGCCATTTATCTGTTTGTTGCTCTTGTAGATAGGGAATTAAACCCGCTTTGACTAAACTGGATTTTCCTGAACCTGAAATGCCTAAGACTACGGTTAATTGTTGTTGGGGTGAAGCAACGTGAGCAAATAAATCTTCGATAACTTCTTGTCTGCCAAAAAAGAACTGAGAATGTCTGGCTTCAAAGGATTCTAAACCGCGATAGGGATTATTTTCTTTATCTAGTTTGGGGGCGGGTTTAAGTTGTGGTTCGATATCTGGTAGTTTGAAGATATACTCTCCGCGATCGTGTTTAGTTAAGGGAAAAAAGCCTGGTGTTTGTCTTTCCTGGGAATTCTGTTCAACATAATTTCGCAAGTATAAATAGAGTTCGGGAGTGGTAATGACTCCATCAGCAATTAAATCTGCCTGGCGATCGCCCAAGGCTTTAATTAATCCTTCAGCAAAGGGGGAATGTTGTTTATCTGTATCCAAGTCACGATTATTGAGAAAATCGAGAGCTTCTTGATTATGGGCAGCCGAGGTGATAACTTGCCAAGCAGGATATTTAATAAAACGATAGTAATGTTCCCAATGAATAGTTTGGGGAATGGGGATTAATTTACGAGTACTCGCCCAACGAAAACTGCCAGCAAAACAACAGTCGAGTATTACTAACAGATGTCTGCATTCCAATTGGGATAACCAGTGGTTTAAATCTCCCATTCTGATTAAAGAATCTGCATGATTAATATCTCCATCCTGGGGTACTAAATAACCTTCTAATCCTCGATCGCTACTACGAGCAATACCATGTCCGGCAAAATAGATTAACAGGCGATCGCTTTTTGTCGGTTTAATTTGATGGGGCAGCAGATCGGTAAATAAACTTGTAAGACTCGCTTGGGTTGCGTAGCGATCTATTGTTACTCCAGTCTTTAAACGAGGATGAACTAACTGATATTGATAACTGTCTTGGAGGATAGTCGCGATCGCTATGGCATCGGGAACGGCAGTTTTGAGGTGGGCAACCCCATTATGATATTCGTTAATACCAATGACAATGGCTAAACTTCTCGAAAATTCAGTCATTTTCTTTTCCTTAAGTTTTGCCGACTAAATTAAGCGTTATTTATTACTAGGAAAATTAAGGGAAGTCTTATGCAGTAATGTAAATTTTGTCAAGTTTTTTCAAATTGGTATTAGCAAACAGCGATCGCTTAATTTTCGATAACTAGCAGCTTGTTGATTTCTACATCGAGACGGGGAAAGGTAACAGGATGAATGATTCCTGTAGTTAATTCGGCACAGTTTTGATAAGCATCGCTTTGAGGTTGGGTGAATACCCACAGTTTTTTATGAGGTAAATCGATTACCCAATATTCAGAAATACCATTACGAGCATAGGTAACTGTTTTTTCTTCTAAATCTTTCTTTAAAGTGCGATCTGCTACTTCGATTAACCAATAGATATCTTCAGGATAAGGATGACGAGTCAGGTAGTTAGTGTATGGAGAAGCAACTATGGCAATATCTGGTTCGGGTTCGGAATTATCTAAAGTAATGGGATGGGCTTCTCTAATCACGGCTTTTCCTCGCAAAAGTTCTCTCAGATATTCCGCCACTGAATAGTTAGTAGATGTATGCAAAGGTCCTTCTGGACTCACCTCGATTATTTCTCCTTCCAATAATTCTACGAGTTTATCTTCTAATAACCCTATTTCGATCATTTGATGATATTCTGCTACCGACCATTTATAAAGTGTTTTCATTATCTGGGTTGTTTAATTCTTATAATGCTTATCTTGTATTTTAAATTTTACTGATAGCCGAAAATAATTGAAGATTTAGAGAAAGAGCTTCGCTAGATATTGTGAATTGGTTAACGTCTAGATACTTGATGCCTTTAAGAAAGATGTAAGCTTAGTAAAAAAAATCAAAAAAGCTCGCTAAGGCTCGCTAAAAAGGTCAAAGAAAAAAAGTGTAGAAAGCAAAAGAGAAAACGTGCAGAGGTTTATGTAGGCCTGAGAGCGACACACACAACACGAAAACCGATACTGCCTAAATCGAAGACGTACCTATCGCGACTCCGATACGCAGAACGGCAGATATCGGGATCATAGAAATAAGAACCGCCACGCACTACTTTACCCCTACTTTCGCTCGATAACCAAGCACTACCATCAATAGGTGCGCCATTATAATCTTTATGCCAATCATCTTCACACCATTCCCAAACATTTCCGTGCATATCGTATAATCCAAAATTATTAGGGGGAAATATTCCTACTTTTGTTATTTTCTCTTGAGATTTTTCCGTTGCTTCTGCTTCATATTGCTTACTTGTATTGTAATTGGCTAATTTTCCCGTCACTGTTGCTCCAAAATAAAACGGGGTTTTCGTTCCTGCACGGGCTGCATATTCCCATTCCGCCTCGCTAGGTAATCGATATTCTGTTCCTGTTTGTTGGGATAATTGATGACAAAATTCCTTGGCATCATCCCAAGAGATATTTGCTACAGGATGTAATGGGTTTTCTCTAAAAGGTGCAGGATTATTACCCATAATTGCTTGCCATTGCTCTTGGGTAACAGGATATTTACCCATAAAAAAGGGTTGAATTTTTATTAAGTGCTGGGGTTGTTCACTCCTGAAACCCTCCCACTTAAATTTTTTAATCAACCTCTCTATTTCTGCCTCTTCAGTTCCCATTAGAAATTCACCTCCAGGAATCGCAACCATTTCTAGCTCAACACCATTCCCCAAATCCTCAATCAAGTATCTCACCTCTTTAGTAGTTCGGTTATTTACTTCCCCTCTAGAATTGACTATCACTACTTCAAAAGAGAACTTCTTGATGGAAACTTTGAATTTATAATCAAATTCTGCTTGTTCTAAAATCGTCTGAGAAATTTCTGCAACCTCAGTAGCACTTAATTCAAGTTCTGACTGAAATTCTTTTAGTTGCGTTTCAATTTCTTCATTAAAAGGATAATACCCTTGCTCAATAAATTTAGTTAAAACAGTTATATAGTCTTCTTTTACTTGTTTAAGCTTCTCTAATTGTTTCTGTTTAGCCAATTCAGCTTTTTCGATCGCAGTCTGTTCAAGCTGTATATTTCTAGATATTTCATCATCTCTAATTTTCTTAGCTTTAGATTCTGAAATGCCCAGTGTCTTAGCCAATTTAGTTAATTTATAATCTTCAATGAGATTTATTTTATGGTTTTCATCAATCGCCTCTGTAACTGCTTGACGAAATGTTGCTTCAACATCGGGAAAACTTTCAGTAGAACTATTTCCAGATTCAACACTAAGATTTTTATCCTCTAAGTTATTGTCAGGTTCAGGAATAACTGTTTTTATTTCAGTTATTGCCACTGGCAAACTACGATCGAATCTATTGGCATCAATAAAAGGAATTTGTTTACTATTAGTTGCTCGCTTCACATTTTCTCGTACATATTCAAATAGTTCTCCTGCTGTCACAATGCCATCATTATTTTCATCTGCTTTCCCTCGCATCCCTTCCAAAATGAAATGAGTAAACACACCATGCCCACCACCCCATTGTTTACCTTCTTGAGATAATTGAGTTGCTTCTGCTGAAGTAACAATAGCAATCCCACCTTTAAAGTTATTAAGTTGCTGTAAGTATCGAGTCACCTGGTCAGAATTATTATTAATGCTTCTATTTTCTACATTATTAATATCTCTGTAGTTAATTCCTCCACTATGGCAAGTATCAGCTAGGATAATCACTTTTTTAGCTTTGATAGTTTTTTTTAGAGCAGAATTAATCGCTTCCATTTCTAAAGCAGTACCCGAAATATCATCATGCTCTGTATCGTGGGTAAGAAGATACTTATTTTCAGGAAGATCGAAATCTGGCGCACCATGACAAGCAAAATAAATTAGTACTAAATCTTCTGAATTTGGTTTTTTCAAAAAAGTATTTAGAGCCTTACGAATGTTACGGGTTGTGGCTTGTTGATTAATTAGTAGTTTAATATTATTTTTAGGAAAATCACCATAATTATTGCTCTGTAATAACTCATAAAGCTCTTCTGCATCCCGATGGGCATAATCCAGATTCCACGGCTGATATTTATACTCAGAAATGCCAACAATGACCGCCCATTTCTCTATATTCCGATAACGTTCTACGGGGATTAATTTTCTCTCCTGCACCTTACTCTCGCTTATTACTATATTCTTGAGATAGCAATTTCTAACTACATATTATCAAGTGCGATCGCGAGATTGTAGTTTTATTGAACTTAACATGATTTCAATTACTATTTATTAGACCTCTTGCAAAAATAAATTTAAAATCAAAACTAATAGCTTCTGCCTTCTGCCCTCTGCCTCCTGCCTACACTCAACCAGGATTTTGGAGACTTATGCAAGAGGTCTATT
>JASJDI010000018.1 GCA_030065155.1 Xenococcaceae cyanobacterium MO_188.B29 | reverse complement strand
TCCATTTCTCTTACCATCTCTGAGGTTTGTCGTTGTATATTTTCCCCTAACGTTTCGATTTCAGATATAACTGATACTAATTGAATAGCCATTTTTTGCATTTTTTGATTTACGGATTCTATAGCTGCTATATCCTTTTTATTTAATTCTTTGGTTAATAATTCAGTTTCTAAGGTGATCTTTTTTAAGATTGGTATATTTCCGACAACTTCTATTGACGATTGTTCTATATCTTTAATTTTACCAATACTTTTTACAACAGTTTTTTGTAACTTAATAATACTCTCAAAGACATAGTTTAAATTATTTTTTTCTGTCTTTACCTGAGTAATAGAGCCATGAGATATTTTACTAATTTGATTAATATTTTTATAAACTATCTGTACATAATTAGCAATGGGTTCGATAGCAGCAATTAGTTGCTCGATTTTACTTGTTTGTTCTACTATTTGCTGATTCAGTTCATTGATGTCATTACTATTTTTTTCAAGATACTTCCTGACTGTTTGAGTATTATTTTTGATAGGAACGATGAGTTGAGCTATGCCCTCAATAGTCTTGATAAAGAACTTAGTAAAGTCATCTAATTCCCTAGAGCTTGCTGTTGGTTGGACAGCTAAATCTCCGTAAGATAATTGTTGATTTTTATTGATAAAATAATTAATTTTATCTTGAAAGTTTTCTTGCTTTTCTATTACCTGTTCACAAATACTGTATCCTCTTAAAGCTAATCCTAGCTGATTGGCAACTTCTTTAAGATAATCAATTTCAAAATTATTCCAGATTCTGGCACTAGAGCATTGATGAGCAATTAATAAACCAATTAATTCATCTTTTTCTAATTCTACTTCTGTTTTGACGACAACGGGTATTACTAAGTTAGATTTAACGGCAAATGCTTCTAATTGTTTAAGATGACATTCCGTTAAACCTGCTTCATAAATATTCCTTGTTGCTTGAATACGTCCTCTACGGTATTTCTCTATATAATTCTCAGCAAAGCAGGGGTCATTAATCTCGGCTCCAAGAGATTTGGGGAAACCTTTAGCAACTGATTCAGCAATAATTGTGCCAGACCAATTTTGATCGAATTGATAAAAAATAAGTCGATCGCTCTTAATTAGAGAGCGAACTTCTGTTAAAAAGTGATTGAAGGGAGACTGTAGCTGCTGCACATTACGAGCGCGGGCAATTCTCGCCATTAATTCTGATGTTTTAGCTAATATTGTTTGACGCTCAATCAAATACATTAATTTCTCTGCCATCTGATTGATTTTATTGCTTAGCATCGCTAATTCATCTTTCCCTTTTATAGGTATACGAGTATCCAGTTTACCTTGACTTATTAGCTCGACTGCTTTGATGGAATTAAGAATAGGAATAGTCATAGTATTAGCTATATATGCAGCTATTAAGCTAATAATTAGTGCAGTTATAATTACTCCTGTCAACAAAATCCAGCTACCATTTTCTAGATCGATAAGCGTGGGGAAAATTTCTGTAGTAATTACTGCTCCTAAATATTGATCTGGATACAATCCCTGAGTTTTTATCGGTACATAGCTCAACAATTGTTGATTATTTTCTAACTGATTAGAGTAAATTCCTGTACTTTGTTTTCTTGCTCTATATAGATTATCTATATCAGGAAAAAATTCTTGTGCCTTGCTATTAATATATTCCGCATTTGAGCCAGCAAAAAATATTCCTTCGCTATCGATCAGATACCATTGATGGCTACTATTAGTATACTCAGTAAAAATTTCTGTTATCTCTCTTTCTCTGAGAAAAAGATAAATTACTCCATTAACTTTCCCTGTCCAAGCATTAATGATTGGTACAATATATTCAATTCCTGATTTCTTATTATTTGCTTCTGATTCCGATCTATTAATAATAATTTTTTTACTAACGATCGCTGCTTGAAAATATTCGCGATCGCTATAGTTAGTTTCTAAATGTCGGCTAGATTGGGATTGAAATAAAGGATTACCTTGAAGATCTAAAAAAGTAATCTCATGATAAAGTTGAGTTTCAGTTTGAAAAGAAGTTAGAATTGCTTTTTTCTCTGCTTGAGTTGCACGACTCCATAAATTAGGATCGATAAAAGTTGGATTTTTGGCTAATGTTTCTATCTCTCTAAAACGAGCTTGCAAAAATTGGCTAAATTGTGCTGCTAATCTTTGAGTACGAGACAGTTGAATCTGGGTAAGTTGTTTTTGAGCTAGAACAATCTCACTATTAGCTGAACGCTTAGTAATTAAATAAGTAGTTATACTTAGTAATGAGGCAGGAATTACACTAATAGCGATCGCGATTAAGATAGTCTTAAACCTTATCCCTAGTCTTTTAGGGACATGGAATTGCTTACTATTATTAGTAAATAAATCACTATTTTGAGCAACTAAATTTGCAGAAGAATATGCATTTTTATTTTTCAAGCGATTAGTGTTTTTGTTCTTATTCTTAAGTTGATTATTATTGCTCATTACCTAGCTATAAAGAAGAATTGGATAAGAATATATCGAAATATACTTTATATAAGACGTACTCCTCGATCGAAATAGTACAAATACATTGATATTTTTTAGATAAAGATTGACATAAAACTTAGAGAATATCTAGTACTTGTTACTCGAACCTTAATTATTGTTACAAAAATACACACAAAAATCAGTATAAATAGCTAAACTTCGCTAAAACTTCATTTTTGTATCTACAGTAATGAGAATAAAAAATAGCTTGTCTTTGGATGAGGTAATCCGGCAAACAAGCTGAGAATAAATTGTATTTATTTATTGACAAAAACGCAGATTTAGGCTTTGACTAAAACTTTTTCTGTAGTAGTTGCACTTTTAGCATTACTAGATTCAGATAACTTACTTAAGATAGCACTAACATTTTGTTTGGCATCACCAAAAAGCATCTGATTATTTTCCATGTAGAACAAAGGATTATCTACCCCTGCATAACCAATGCCCAAACTACGCTTCATAACGACTACATTTTCCGCTTTCCAAACTTCCATGACTGGCATACCAGCGATCGGACTATCGGGATCGTCTAACGCGCTGGGATTGACAGTATCATTAGCACCAATTACTAATACAACATCAGTATCGGGGAAGTCTTCATTAATTTCATCCATCTCCAAAACAATATCGTAAGGGACATTAGCTTCAGCCAACAAGACATTCATATGCCCTGGCATTCTTCCTGCTACGGGATGAATACCAAAACGAACTTCTTTACCCCGTTTTCGTAAGATTTTAGTGATATCAGATACGGCGTGTTGTGCTTGAGCTACTGCCATACCATAGCCAGGAACGATTACTATGGTTTTAGCATTGCTAAGGAGTTCGGCAGTTTCTTCTACAGTAGTAGGAGTAGCTTCTCCTTGGGGTGCTTGGCTTCCTTTCGAGGCAGATGAACTACTACCCTCGCCAAAACCACCAAGGATTACGCTTATAAAAGAGCGATTCATCGCATTACACATAATGTAGCTAAGGATTGCTCCACTACTGCCAACTAATGCTCCTGTAATAATTAGCAAGTCATTAGACAGCATAAAACCAGCAGCAGCAGCAGCCCAACCAGAATAGCTATTGAGCATAGAAATAACTACAGGCATATCTGCCCCACCAATCGCCATTACTAAGTGAACACCTAAAACACAGGCGATCGCGGTCATAATAAGCAGAGGCTGTAGTCCATTTGCTCCTGTCATAAACTGCCAACCTAGAAAGATAGAACCTCCCAGCATAGACAGATTGAGCAAATGACGGGCAGGAAGTAATAAAGGTTTACTGCCAATATTGCCACTTAATTTACCAAAAGCAATAATCGAACCAGTAAAAGTAATTGCGCCGATAAAGACACCGATAAAAATTTCTATTTCGTGGATAGTTGCTTCGACACCGACTAAAGTAGATTCAGGCTGTAGATAATTAGATAAACCAACTAAAACTGCAGCTAAACCTACAAAACTATGGAGAATTGCCACAAGTTCAGGCATAGAAGTCATAGCTACTCTAGCTGCCATAATTGCCCCGATAATTGCCCCAGGGATAATAGCAGCAACGAGAGTAGTATATTCAGTTACCTGAGAACTAAGAGCAGTAGCGATAAAAGCGATCGCCATACCAGCGATCCCGAATAGATTACCTTTCCGCGCAGTTTCCTGGTTAGATAATCCTCCCAAACTGAGAATAAACAAAGCACTAGCTGCAATATAAGCAACTGTTACAAGATTATTTGACATTGTTAATTGTTAGTTGTTAGTGGTTGGTTAGTTATTGGTAGGGGCAAACGGCCGTTCGTCCCTACTTTTGGAACATTTTCAGCATTCTTTGGGTAACGAGGAAGCCACCAGAAATATTGATTGTGCCAACTAAAATCGCGATCGCACCTAAAATAGTGGCGGGGGAAGTAATTTCACTACCAATTTGCAACATCCCACCAATAATAATGATCCCGCTAATAGCATTAGTCACACTCATTAATGGTGTATGCAAAGCTGGAGTAACATTCCATATTACTTGCCAACCAACAAAACAAGCCAGAACAAATACAGTGAAGTGAGATAAAAACGAAGAAGGCGCACCGACTCCGATCCCCACTAAAGCCAAACCAGCTAAAATCAACCAGAAGAAACTACTATCGGATTTTTTTTCTGCTTCTTTCGCTACAGCTTTTACCGTGCTTGGCTGAGACTTAGCAGGTGTAGGAGAAGGATTACTTGGTTTGGGAGGAGGCCAAGTTACTTTACCTTCATGCAATATTAATGCGCCACGAACTACTTCATCTTCAAAATCTACTTTATAGTCTTCCGCCCCACCCATATCCTTGAGGAGATGCCAAAGGTTAGTGCCATATAGTTGACTAGACTGGGCAGCCATGCGACTGGGAAGATCTGTCAAACCAATTATAGTAACACCTTTATACTTATAAATTTCGTTGGGCTTAGTTACCTGACAATTACCACCTTGTTCTGCTGCCAAGTCGACAATTACAGAACCCTCTTTCATGGATTCCACCATAGCAGTAGTAATGAGTTTGGGTGCAGGTTTGCCTGGGATCAAAGCTGTAGTAATAATAATATCTACTTCCTTAGCTTGTTCCAAAAACAAAGCCATTTCCGCTTCGATGAATTCTTTACTCATCGTTTTGGCGTAACCACCTTGCCCAGTGCCATCTTCTTCAAATTCCAGTTCCAGAAATTCTGCGCCCAGACTCTCTACCTGCTCTTTAACCACAGGACGAGTATCAAAAGCTCTAACTACTGCCCCCAAGCTTCTAGCAGCACCAATGGCAGCTAAGCCAGCAACTCCAGCCCCAATTACTAACACTTTAGCAGGAGGAACTTTTCCTGCTGCGGTGATTTGCCCTGTAAAAAAGCGACCAAAATTATTAGCAGCCTCAATTACAGCCCGATAGCCAGCAATATTCGCCATAGAACTAAGAGCGTCCATTTTTTGGGCACGACTAATTCTTGGTACTGCATCCATTGCTAAAACTGTAGCGTTGCGAGATGCTAGTTTTTCCAGTAATTGTTGATTTTGGGCAGGCCAAATAAAACTAATTAGGGTATTTCCCTCGGGGATCGATTCTATTTCCTGGTCTTCAGGAGGTCTAACTTTCAGCACAATGTCTGCTTCTGTCCATAAAGCTTGAGCATTGGGAGCAATGTGACATCCTGCTTGTTCATAAGCATCATTAGAAAAATTAGCTGCTTCTCCCGCACCAGATTCAATTAGGAGCTCAAATCCTAGCTTTTGCAGTTTTTTAACTGTATCTGGAGTAGCTGCCACACGATATTCATTAGGGTATACTTCTTTAGGAATTCCTAGTTTACGAGGCTGTTTTCTAGCTTCTGCTAGCTGTTCGCTATTAGCAGCCTCTCGATCAACAGTAACTGTCATTAATTCTCCTTGATTGATAAGCCCGATCATTGCAAAATAACCATATCAGCAATTCTTTATGGCAATCTAATTGGCTAACAAGCATTATGTTTATACATGTAAGTAAGTTCCTCCTTAAAAAATCCGAACTTCGGGAATCCCTCAGTAGCTAAGAAAAGACTTCTTACATGATAATCAACAATCTCGTTTGTATTAGCTTTTAGCTGCTTACAACAATCACTTATGAGGAAAAATACCCAAACTGTATTGTCGCACTTTTAGCTTTAGCTAATCACAGAGCGATTAACCTGTTTTACCATAAAAAGTTACGTTAGCAAGATGTATAAAATGCTTTGAGTCCAAATAGATTAATTAAATTACTGATAATGGGAATTTGTAATGAAGATCTTTAAGATATATCTCATAGCCTTTTTCACTTCAACAATCCTAAGCTATTTCAATTTTGAGTTTTTAGATCTTTAACTTCTTTTATGAATTGTTTTATTTATCTTATTGAACAATTTAACTTTTTTTAAGTATTTGCCAATTCTGCTTCAGCCGACTTAACTAGTTACTCACCAGACAGAGATATACTAAGGAATGAGATTGTAAAAAAATCTTCACACAAACAACTAAAGTTAAGATTAAATTAACTTAATATCTTCAGCAAATATGAATTCAGGAATCGATCTACAAGGAAGTTTTATCGAAGCTCTGAAGGAATTAGGATTACCTTCAGGTGTAGCTAAAGCCTTTTGGCTACCATTACCCATGTTATTAATGATTATTGGCGCAACTGTTGGGGTGCTAGTAGTTGTGTGGTTAGAAAGAAAAATTTCTGCTGCAGCACAACAACGTATTGGGCCGGAATATGCTGGCCCTCTCGGAGTACTGCAACCAGTAGCAGACGGAATCAAACTAGTCTTTAAAGAAGATGTAGTAACTGCTAAAGCAGACCGTTGGCTCTTCACCATGGGACCAGTGTTAGTAGTAGTTCCTGTCTTTCTATCTTATTTAATTGTTCCTTTTGGACAGAATATAGTAATTACTGACTTAAATGTAGGGATTTTCCTCTGGATTTCTCTAGCTAGCATTGCTCCTATTGGTTTATTGATGGCTGGTTACGCCTCTAATAATAAGTATTCTTTGTTAGGAGGCTTGAGAGCAGCAGCCCAATCAATTAGTTACGAAATTCCTCTAGCTTTATCAGTTTTAGCGATCGCCATGATGTCTAATAGTCTTAGTACTGTAGATATTGTTCAACAACAGTCTGGCTATGGCATCCTCGGTTGGAATGTATGGCGACAACCAGCAGGTTTTATTATTTTCTGGATTGCTGCTTTAGCAGAATGTGAACGCCTTCCTTTTGACCTTCCTGAAGCAGAAGAAGAAATTGTAGCAGGCTATCAAACCGAATATGCTGGCATGAAATTTGCCCTATTCTATCTTGGTTCTTATGTTAACTTGGTTCTTTCTGCTTTAGTCTTTGCTGTTCTATATCTAGGTGGTTGGGAATTTATTGTTCCTCTAGACCATTTAGCTGAATGGTTAAATATGACTGGCTGGGTAGAAGTAAGCAATACTACTCCCTGGCTGCAAGTTATTACGGCTGCTTTAGGTATTACCATGACTTTGCTTAAAGCCTATTTTCTCGTATTTTTAGCTATTTTATTGCGCTGGACTGTACCTCGTGTTCGTATCGATCAACTCCTCAATCTAGGTTGGAAATTCTTACTACCAGTCTCTCTAGCTAATCTTTTGATTACTGCTGCCTTAAAATTAGCTTTTCCCGTGGCTTTCGGTGGTTAATTAACTAATTGTTGCACTCAGTTAGTCCCAAATGTTAGCTACATTGAAGAAAAAGCTGAGAAGAAAAATTGAACCTTAAAACAACTAATAATTAGCAAATAAAGAGCCATGTTTAAAATACTCAAACAGGTACAAGAATACGCCAAAGAAAGCGTTCAAGCAGCAAAATACATTGGTCAAGGATTATCTGTAACCTTCGACCATATGCGAAGAAGACCCATAACTGTTCAATACCCCTATGAAAAACTGATTCCTTCAGAACGCTATCGGGGTAGAATTCACTACGAATTCGATAAATGTATTTCTTGTGAAGTATGTGTTCGCGTTTGTCCTATCAACTTACCAGTAGTAGACTGGGAATTTGATAAAAAAGCGAAAAAGAAAAAGCTCAAGCACTACAGTATCGATTTTGGGGTTTGTATCTTCTGTGGTAACTGTGTGGAATATTGCCCCACTAATTGTTTATCAATGACAGAAGAATATGAGTTAGCTTCTTACGATCGTCACGAACTTAACTACGATAACGTAGCTTTAGGTCGTCTACCTTACAAAGTTACTCAAGACCCCATGGTAACTCCTTTAAGAGAGTTAGCTTATTTACCTAAAGGAGTTATGGATCCTCATGATCTACCTGCTGGTTCTAAGCGTGCGGGTAAACGTCCCGAAGAAATCTTAGAAGAAACAAAAAGCGAATAGGTAAGAGGTAAGAGGGGAAGCACCTGCGGTGGTGAGGCAGCGCGGTCTTGCGAGACAGTCTGTTGGGCGGGCTCCCAAGGGGCTGTGGGCGGACGCAGGTTCCGCCCTTTATAAGCCCCGTCGACTTGAAGAAACTGTCGAGGGCGGGGGTCTCCGAGCGCGTATAGGACGGAGCAAGAAGTGCTGAACCCGAAGGGTAAGAGGTCATATTTAACTGCTTTACGTTATAAAAAGACGAAGTTAAAAACTAAAAGCCAATACCTCTTACCTAATCTATAATTGATGCAAAAAATTGAGAGGAAAAAATAATTGTGAATTTAGCTGAGGGAGTTCAATTAGTTTCTGGTGGTATTTTGGCAGTGATGATGATAGTCACAGCCCTGGGAGTTGTTTTATTATCTAATATTGTTTACTCCGCTTTTTTACTAGGAGGAGTATTTATTAGTATTTCTGGTTTATACATATTACTTAACGCTGATTTTGTTGCTGCTGCTCAGATTCTAATTTATGTAGGTGCAGTTAACGTACTAATTTTGTTTGCCATTATGTTGGTAAATAAACGGGAAGATTTTAAAGAAATTCCTGGTCGATGGATTCGTAACGCATCTACAGGGGTTGTCTGTGCTGGTTTATTTGCTCTTTTAGGAACAATGGTCTTAGTGACTCCTTGGTCTGTTGATTCTACTTCCCCAGCAGTAATTGAAAATACAATTGTTGAAATTGGTAAGCATTTCTTCAGTGACTTTTTGTTACCTTTTGAATTGGCTTCTGTATTGTTATTGATGGCGATGGTAGGAGCGATTATTTTGGCTCGTCGTGACTTGATTCCTGAATCTATGCCTAGACAAGAAACGATTTCTACTAGCCTAACTTTGCCAGAACGTCCTAGGGAATTAACTTCTATCGGTGCAACTTCTGGAGAAGAAAATTAATAACTAAATGCTAAAAGCTAATAGCTCTTGTCTGGATTAAGAATCAAGTGGAAAAATTATAGAAAAGGAAGGTAAAGTGCAACTTCAATATTTTTTACTTTTAGCTGCTGCTCTTTTTTGTATCGGTATTTATGGTTTAATTACCAGTCGCAATGCTGTGCGCGTACTAATGTCGATCGAGCTAATGCTTAATGCTGTTAATCTTAATTTAATGGGTTTTTCTAATTTTTTAGACCCCACAGGAATTAAGGGGCAAGTATTTACAGTTTTTGTAATTACGGTAGCAGCAGCAGAAGCAGCCGTAGGTTTGGCGATCGTTTTGGCAATCTATCGTAATCGTGAAACCATTGATATGGAACAGTTTAATCTGCTTAAGTGGTAGAAAAATCAAGTATATTTTTCGGAAAAAAGCCTGTTTAGCGGGCTTTTTTTTTAGGCTATTTTTAGGTATTTCCAGAGGTAATTTTGCGCTATTTAAAATCATTGGGGTTTCTGAGTTTATGGTTGGGATACCAATTTTTCTCTTTACCCACTAAAGCAGAAACTAGATTAACTCCATCTAATTGGCAACGAGAAAAGATTAACACTGAACTTCTGTGTCCTCAAGATATAACTAGCAAGATTGAATCTATTATTAAGAGTCCTCAGTTAGCACGCTCGAATTGGGGTATCTTAGTGAAAAATCTGGATTCTCAGACTACTATTTATAGCTTAAATGCCCATAAATATTTTATCCCTGCTTCTAATGTCAAGCTGTTAATTTCTGCTGCTGCACTCTTAGAATTAGGTGATAATTTTCGTATTCATACCCCTATCTATAGTGTTGGCAATGCGCCTAATTTAACTCAGTTACTTGTTCAAGGGAAAGGAGACCCCACTATATCCACTGAAACTCTTAAAAAGATAGTAGAGCAATTAAAGCAGAAGAGAATCAAACATATAGAACAATTAGTAGTTGATAATAGTTACTTTAATCAACCAACAATTAATCCTACTTGGGAATGGTCAGATTTATATAACTCTTATGCGACATCTATCAGTAGTTTAATTTTAAATAATAATGCAGTTACTTTAACTTTATTACCCCAAGAATTGGGACAACCAGTTAAGTTGAGATGGTCAGATGATATTGCTGCCAGACAATGGCAAGTAAAAAATAATGCGATCACCGCAGCCAAAGACACTCCTTACAACGTAGAAATTGAGGGGAGTTTAGGTCAGCCGATCTTACAGTTAAATGGTACATTAGCTATTAACCACAAGTCAGATGTATGGGATTTAGCAATAGTCGATCCCGCTAATTATTTTTTAGAGTCCTTACGCCATCTTTTATCTTTAGAAGGAATTACTGTTACTCGCGGATTAGTAAGTAATGAAAGTTTTATAGAACCATCAGCAGGAGAATTAGCAACTATTATTTCTCCAACCTTGCCTGAAATTCTGGCAGAAATAAATCAAGAAAGTAATAATTTATATGCTGAAGCTTTGTTAAAAATATTAGCTAATCAACTTAATATAAATGATGTTAATCAAGCAATTGAACAAGCTTTATCTAAATTAGGTATAGATCCCCAAGGTTATAATTTAGTTGATGGTTCTGGATTATCTCGTCATAATTTAATAACCCCAGAAATATTAGTGCAAACTCTTAGTTCAATGAAATCAACTTCAGTCGGAGAAATTTATCTAAACTCTTTAACTACTGCTGGAGTAAATGGAACTTTAGAAAGAAGATTTTTAGATAATAATTTTCTGGGTAGTATTTTAGGTAAAACAGGTACTCTTTCGGGAATAAACAGTTTATCTGGTTATTTAAACTTATCTGAAGGTGAAACTTTAGGATTTAGTATTATTGTTAATAACTCCGATCTATCCAGCCGAAATTTGCGTCAAGCGATCGATCAAATTGTTCTATTATTCAGCAGGGTAAAACAGTGCTAGTATCGCTTTGCTTAAGGAGTGAGTAAGTAGAGACAAGGCATGCCTTGTCTGTAGTAGTAAGTAGTAAGTAGTGAGTAGTGAGTTAAACAGATAGTTGCTCAATTTACGTCTATTTCTGCTAATAAAATAATTGTAGTTAAATTAACAGCATTGCCATAATTGACAATGAATAATAGATAATTGTTTAATCATTTCTCAAGCGCATTTAGCATTGATTATTGGCGATAACAAGTAAACTTTTCATTTATTATTTACTATTTCCTACTTATTAACTACTTAATATTTAATGAAGAGTTAGTGATAGCGATCGCACCTTGAGTGTAATATCTTACTTATTCTATTAGATAGATAAAACTTTAAGCTACATTAAATCATGAGTTCAAAAAAATCTGGTTGTGGTTGTTGGTCTTTTTTAGGTATTACTACTATCTTAGTTATTGGTGGTTGGTATATTTATCAACAAGGCTGGCTAGGAAAAAAGTTAACTCCCTTAGAAGGAGCAAAAGTAATTCCTAAGGAAGCTATTGTAACTAGTTTTATTTCTGTTGAATCTAAAAATTGGTCACAATTGTCGCAACTAGGTTTGCCAGAGACAGAAAAAATTATTGAAGAAAATATTGAAAATATTAAACGAGAATTTTCTAATTCTACTACCGTCAATTATCAACAAGATGTACAACCCTGGCTAGGGGGGATAATGCTAGCTATATTACCACAACAATTATCAATAAAATCAGAGGAGAGTGTTTTGATTGTTGTTGGTATTAAGAATAAGATAAAAGCCTTAAAATTTATAGCTAAATTACAAAAAGAATCTGAAGAAGATTGGCAAGAAAGAAAATATAAAGGAATTACTATCACAAAAATAAGTAATCAAAATAATGAAACCATCAATTCTGCTTTGTTGGGTAATAAACTAGTTCTGAGTAATGATAAATTAACTTTAGAAAAAGCGATCGATACTTATAAAGGAGAAAGCTCTCTAGCCTCAAAACCCTATGCTAAAGAAATTTTATCTCAACAATTAACTATCCAAAATCCCATTGCTCATCTTTACTTTACTGATTTCAATTATCTAATAGAGCAAATAGCTCAGGAAGAAATCTCAGCAACAGCCTTAAAAGAATTACAACAATTAGAGTCAGTGGTTATGGGAGTTGGTATCCAAAAAGAAGGAATACATCTTCAGTCAATTACTAACTTCAAAACAGAGGGAAATAACTCCGATTTTCCAACTACTGACAGTAAAATTTTAAGCAAATTACCTAATCGTACTATCGCTGCTGTAAATGGGAAAAATATTAATCAAATTTGGTCAGCTACAGTTAAGCAAATAGAAGAAGATGAGGATATTCGTCGAACTTTAGATCTGGGTAGATTATCTTTTCGTCATGGAACTGGTCTTGATTTAGACGAAGATATTTTTAGCTGGATGGATGGAGAATTTACTGTAGGTCTAATCACAACAGATCGAGCTATTATTCCAGGAATGACAATCGGATTAGGCTCAACAATTATTTTAGAAACTAACAACCCTAATAAAGCAAAAGAAACCTTAACACAAATAGAAAAAAGCTTAAAAAGCTATGTAGGAATTAATTCTAGACAGAAAAAAATAGACAATAAACAAACAATTACCGAATGGATTGTGCCTCAAAGTGGTTTGTCTTTAAGTCATGGTTGGATAGATAAAAATTATCTAGTTTTTACTATTGGTAATTCTGTCTTTGAATCGATAAACAATTCTCCCGATCATTCTTTTGCTCGAAGTGATAAATTTAAATCGATCGCACAAAAGCTACCCAGCCATAACTTTGGCTATTTTTATCTTGATATGAATCAAACTATGTCCATTATTAATCAGTTTCCTACTGATAGTACAGATATCTCTCCAGAAGCCATGACTATCTTGAATTCTCTACAAGGAATAGGCGCAACAGCAACCATGCCAGATGAATCTACTAGTCAGTTAGATGTATTAGTTTTATTTAAATAAAAATTAGGATTTACAGTAGTTACAGTAATTCTAGTTGTTGTGGAAACTGAAAGACAATTATTACTGTTATCTATTGTGAATTAATTCTGGACTCCTGAACTTCTGAACTCCTGAACTACTTAATTCTTAACTAAAAACTACTGTTCGATTACCATAAACCAAAACTCGGTTTTGCAGATGCAATCTAACAGCACGAGATAAAACTAATCTTTCTAAATCTTTACCTTTGCGGATTAAATCTCCTACTGTATCTCTATGGCTAACATGGGTAACTTCTTGCTCAATAATAGGACCTTCATCTAAATCTTTAGTAACGTAATGAGCAGTTGCACCAATGACTTTTACACCTCTTTCGTAAGCGCGCTGATAAGGATTAGCTCCAGCAAAAGCAGGTAAAAAGGAGTGATGAATATTAATAATATTAGGAAATTTAGTCACAAAATCAGCACTAAGAATTTGCATGTACTTAGCTAAGACAACTAAGTCAATTTGATACTGTTTTAATAATTCTAATTGTTTAGCCTCTTGCTCAGATTTCGTTTCTTTAGTGATGGGAATATGATGAAAATCAATATCAAACTGCTCGGCAATATATTTTAAATTAGGATGATTACTAATAATTAAAGGAATTTGGGCAGGTAATTCTTGGGCTTTTTGCCTCCAAAGTAAATCGAGTAGACAATGATTTTGCTTAGTTACCCAAATAGCAATACGAGGAATAGAATCAGAAAAATGTAACTGCCAATTAGCCTCTATTGGTTTAGCGATCGCAGCAAAAGCAGTAGAGATAACTTCGCGGGGCAAATTAAATCCTTCTAGTTGCCACTCAATACGATTTAGAAATAGACCTGTTGTAAAATCGGTATGTTGATCGGCATGAATGATATTACCACCATTAGCGTAAATAAAGTTAGCAATTTTTGCCACCAGTCCTGGACGATCTGGACAAGATACTAGTAAGGTTGCAGTAGGGGTAATCATACTTTAAGATCCACTAGTTTATACATAAATATATTTGACGCTCTAATTTTATAAAAACTAAAATCATATTGTAAGTGGATCGGGATCTCTATGTTAAATAATTGTCACTGTTTGATTAGAGAAATTAAATAGTATTATGTACATCTAGTTTAAATTAAATACCAAAATTCAAAATAATTTGGAATCGGTTAAGCTTAAGCAAAATCGGCAAGCAGATAAAGTTATGAGCGGTCAAGATAAACCTACAGAAAACAGTAATAACTGGGAAGAATCACTGATAGATTTATTGCAAGATGGAGAAGGAGATAGTGAGCTAGAATTTCTCGATCGTAACGATCCTAACAACTCTTGGGAAGAAAATATTTCTCTAGAAGGAGATCTAGAGAGTTTGTTGGAGGAAAATGATGCCTCTATCGAAGAAAATGTTGACATTTCCCAGCTAGAATTGTCAGAGGTATCTTTAGAGGATGATACTCAAGATCTACTGCCCTTCATACAAGAAACCGACAATCATAATTTAGCATCATCAGAATTAGCGGAATTAGAAGTTGCTGATATAGATCAGATAGATTTGGAATCTCTAGCTGAAAATGAGGAAGACGATAGTCTAGGTGATTTAATTGACTTAGAAGATTTAGTAGATTTTAATCTAATAGATAATGAGAATATTGAAGAAATTGTTGAAGATAATTTAGAACAAAATGAAGAAATAGAAGTTTTAGCCACAGATTTCCCTTCTTTTTCTCATGATTTAGCAGAATTAGATGATATTTTAGATGAACCCACCCCTGTTAATTCTTTAGGTGAACTAGAAGGATTATTAGATTCAACACCAGAAGAAATTCATAGAGAACATCAATTATCCTCAGCTAGTTTAGATAGTTCTGAGTTTAATTTAGCAAATTTAGAGCAGTTTTTAGATTCTTCAGAAGAAGCTCTTGTAGTCCCCTCTCCTATTCCAGCCAGCAAAGCTAAAACTAATCAACCTAGTCAACCTAATCCTAGAGCGCAAACAGCCAAGGTATTTGATCAGACTATGCGTGTCTCGGTCAAAAAACTCGATAACCTGAATAACCTAATTGGGGAACTAGTAGTTAAACGTAATCGACTAGAAGAAGATCAAGAACGTTTACGCCGATTTTTAGATAACCTCAATGGTCATGTTCAATCCCTTGGGGATATGGGGGGGAAAATGCATGACTTATATGAACGATCGCTTTTAGAAGGAGCTTTGCTTGCCAGTCGACAAAATAATTCTGCTTCTACACGAAGACATTCGGGTTTTCTTAATGTACAACAACCAGAAGAAGACGATGGACTAGGTGCATTGGAAATGGATCGCTTTACAGGATTCCATTTACTTTCCCAAGATATTATTGAATTGATTGTGCGAGTAAGAGAAGCTGCCTCTGATATTCAGTTTGTTGTTGACGAAACTGATAAAATTACTCAATCTCTCAGGCAGGTTACGACCCAGCTACAAGAAGGCATTAACTCCTCACGGATGATCAACTTTGGTCAAACTGCCGATCGATTACCCAGAGCAGTTCGAGATATTTCTCGTAAATTGCACAAACAAGCTGAATTGCAGGTAGAGGGTCGAGATGTTCTCATCGATAAAATGATTGTTGAACATCTTTACAACCCCATGACTCATTTAGTCAATAATGCGATCGCTCACGGGGTAGAAACCCCAGAAAAAAGACTAAAAAAGGGTAAAACAGAAGTTGGTCGTATCACTATTCGGGCGTTTATTCAAGGTAATCAAACCGTAATTACTGTTTCTGATGATGGTGCAGGAATCGATCCAGAAGTAGTCAAAGCCAAAGCAGTAGAAAAAAATCTGTTAACTTGGGCAGATGCACAACATCTATCCGAACAAGATGTCTACGATCTCCTCTTTCATCCTGGTTTTAGTACAAAAGATCAAGCAGACGATTTTGCTGGTCGGGGTGTAGGCATGGACGTAGTTAGTACAGACCTGAAAAAAATTCGCGGTGCTATCAGCATTGAATCGGCAATTAATAAAGGTACTACTTTTACTATCCGTCTACCTCTAGTTCTGAGTATTTGTAAAGCCTTAACTTGTGTTTACAATAAAACTCGTATTGCCTTTTCCATCGATGGAGTAGAAGATACTAAAGAATTGACTCCTAGCGATATTCAAACTAATGCTAACGGAGTTAAATGCATTGCTTGGCGAGATACGCTTCTACCTTTTCAGCCCCTTAGTAATTTGTTGTCTTACAACCGCAGAATTCGTTCAGGTGGTGTCTATGGCAATGAACAAGATGATGATACTATTTCGATCGTGATTCTTCGTGGTGCCGAGCATTTCCTCGCCATCGAAGTCGATCGAGTGATTGGAGAACAAGAGATAGTTATCAAACAAATTGAAGGACCTGTTCCTAAACCTGCAGGTATTGCCGGAGCAACCGTCTTAGGGGATGGTAGTATCATGCCGATAGGGGATGTACTAGAGTTAATCGAAATTTCTCAGGGTAAGAGAACAACCGAAATTGGCTTCAAGATTTGGCAAACTGGCTTGAATTTTGGTCAAGAACAAGTAGAGAAAGAAAGAACAGAACCTTTAGTACTAGTTGTCGATGATTCGATTACCGTTAGAGAACTTCTTTCCCTTAGTTTCAATAAGCTAGGCTACCGCGTTGAGCAAGCCCGTGATGGTCAGGAAGCTTGGAATAAACTTCGTGGTGGTTTACCCTGTGATATGATTTTCTGCGATATCGAAATGCCCAGAATGAACGGCTTAGAATTACTATCTCATCTCCAGCAGGATGAAGGATTAGCAAAAATTCCTGTGGCGATGCTTACTTCTCGTGGTGCAGAAAAACATCGGCAATTAGCTACAGATTTTGGTGCTAAGGCTTATTTAACTAAGCCCTACACAGAAAAAGATCTGATGGATGTAGCCCAAAGTTTAATCAAATTTAATCAATCAACCAAAAAAGCTGAAAAAGAAAAATTAGTTCCCTCTAAAGAGATTGACCAAGATAATTCATCGACAGAAACGGTAAAAAAAGATCCTACTGTATTAATCATTGACGATTCAATTACGGTTAGAGAGTTATTATCCATGACCTTTAGAAAAGCTGGTTATAAAGTAGAACAAGCTCGTGATGGTCAAGAAGCTTGGGACAAACTCCAAGCTGGATTAGAATGTGATATTGCTTTTTGTGATATAGAAATGCCGAGAATGAATGGTTTAGAACTACTATCTCACTTACAAGAACATGAAGTTCTCTCTTCTTTACCTGTAGCCATGTTAACTTCCCGTGGAGCGCAAAAAATGCGTAATATTGCTGCTAAAAGAGGAGCAAAAGGCTACTTTGTCAAACCTTATGTAGAAGATATTTTGCTAGAAGCTGCCGAAAAAATGATGAGTGGAGAAATCTTACTTGAAAATATTAATCTAGATAATTTAGATTCTACGGAAGAATAGGTAAAGGGAAATAACTGAAGTTTGATGGAAACAAAAATCTTGAATTACTTGCGCTTAGAAGTATTATCTATGAATATTAGTTCGTCTCCAAAGAGATTAGGTTTCTTCTGCCTTTCTATTAACAAAACAAAGATAAGCAGTCTTCTTTTGTTATTTAGTTTTCTTCTTGGTTTAGAAGCAGTTTTTGCCAGCAGAATTAATGCTGAGGAAGTTAACTTACAAGTAGGAATCATCCAGCGTTTTGGTGCTGAACCTCTTGACGAAAAAGATAAACCAGTTAATCAGATAACTGTTCGTAGTAATGCAGGAGACTTCCTTCAGGTCAGTTTTGCTCAGAAAGAACAGCCTAGACAAAATATAAAAACCGAAGAGGTTGTAATTAAAGTAGAAAAGCAAACCCTAGCTCAACCTATTTTGTCAGAAAGATTAGTACTGAGCGATCATGCTACTTTTGAAACCGCAGAAGATAGTGCTAATTTTTGGAAAACTCTGGGTATTGAAGTCGAAATTGTTCAATCTGGACGTTGGCAAGTATGGGCAAAACGAGATGTTTATCCTACTCCTTTAGTACGTCGTTGGCTACTTCGTAGTTTGCAAGCCAATGGTTATAAAACTTCCCATTTAGACACAGAACTCCTCTCAGAAATACCTCAAGTAGTTGTATTAGCAGATGACAAACGTTACTACGCTAAGGAAATAGACATCAGTTCATCTCAAAATAGAGTCACCGTTAAACAAGGAAAAAATCCTCAGTCTGCTCGTGTTTATGGCGGTAGTTTACGTTTACAACCTAATGCTCATGACAGTTTTACTATAGTTAACAATGTACCTTTAGAAACTTATTTACGGGGGGTAGTTCCCTATGAAATTGGTGCTGGTGCGCCCAAAGAAGCGATCGCTGCTCAAACTATTATTGCTAGAACTTATGCCCTGAGGAATCTCCGTCGTTTTGAGGTAGATAATTATCAACTCTGTGCTACAGTTCATTGTCAAGTGTATAAAGGTTTGAGTGGAGCAACGCCACAAACAGACCGAGCGATCGCTCAAACAGCAGGTTTAGTGCTAACTTATCAAGATGAACTAGTAGATGCTCTGTATTCTTCTACTAGTGGTGGTGTGACAGCTTATTTTGGCGATACTTGGAATGGGGCTGAACGTCCTTACCTCAGGTCAGTAATAGATGCTCCCTATGCTGTTTGGGATTTATCTCGCTACTCTCTGGCAAATGAGGAAACTTTTCGTCAGTTTATTGGTTTGGAGCAAGGATTTAATGAAACTGGTAGGAGTCTATTTCGCTGGAACAAAAAGAGAAAAATTAAAGACTTAAATCAAGATTTACGCAAATATTTACGCAAAACCAGACACCCTTTAGCAGATTTTACCACCATCGAGAAGATGGAAGTACTCAAGCGATCGCCCTCTGGTAGAATTCTCGATTTCGCTGTCAAAACCGATCGAGGTGTTGTGAAATTAGAAAAAAACGAAGTTCGCAGTGCTTTTGAACCACCCCGTAGTACTCTTTTTTATGTTGAACCAGTTTACGATCGATCTAAGCAGTTAAATGGTTATGCTTTTATTGGTGGGGGTTTTGGTCATGGGGTAGGCTTAAGTCAATATGGTTCTTATAATTTGGCAAATTTGGGTTGGTCAGCAACGCAAATTCTGGCATTTTATTACCCAAATACCAATATTCAACCTTTAAATGATTCGATCGTTTTGTGGCGTAAACCCCATACACCGATAGACTCAGAAGAGAGAGATATACAAGAGTTATCATTATTAAAGTAGGGTTGGCTGAAAAAGCTTTCTCTTGAGGCAAGGGAATAGGGAATAGGGAATAGGGAACGCGCACCAAGAGAGGGAATAGAGAATAGGTTTCACTCTAGTCTTTTGCCTCTCCGCTCCTCCGCTCCTTTGCTTCCTCTGCTTCCTCTGCTCCCCCTGCTTCCTCCGCTCCCCTGCCCCTCTGCTCCCCTGCTCCTTAGCCCCTCCGCTATCCTAACTACTATGCCTACTTGTTCCCGTTGTAATCAACTAGTTGATTCCCAAGCTGTTAGTTGTCCTCACTGTGGTAATGAGCTAAAAGCTTTTGGTCATCCTGGTATTCCTCTTTACCAAGCAAAGGATACAACTTATTTGTGCGATCGCTGTATTTATCATGAAGATGATAGCTGTAATTATCCCCAACGTCCTTATGCTAAGACTTGTACTCTTTTTCATGACAAATCTTTACCTCTAGTAGATGAGTGGCAATTTTCTCCCCCTAAATATAAGGGGATTAAAGGTATTCAATTTTGGTTTAGTGCTAACAGAGGATTAGCAATAATAATCTTGATTGTTATAGTCAGTGTATTAATTGCTGTCATCTAAAAAGCTAATTGCTAATAGCTAATAACTAGTAACTAATTAAGAGTTAAAAACTTGTTGAGTGCTTCTACCATTGCAGGAGGCCAACGACGGTTATTCGCAACCCAATCTAAATCTTGATATCGGTTGTCTATACCTACTGCTGCTACCCAATTACTTTCGGCATCTCCTTGTTTTCCTTCTACCCAGAGTACAGCAGTAAGGGCTGCACGCATATCAGGAAACATAGGATACTTGCGTACTAAATTACGCATTTGTTGGAGTGCAGATTGACGATCGCCCACTTGATAAGTCATTAAAGCAGCATTAGCACGGGCAAGGGCAAATTCTGGTTCAAGTTCTACTGCCTTAAGATAATCCTTTAATGCATCTTGCCAAATTTTTTCTCCTGCCTTGGCATTGCCTCGGTTATTGTATGCCATAGCATCTTGAGGATCGATTTCTAAGACTCGGTTGTAATCAGCTAAAGCATCTTCCCACATTTTTTTTCCCTCATAGGCGATACCACGGTTGAGATAAGGATCGCTATATTGAGGAGCTATTTTAATAGATTGATTAAAATCATCGATCGCCTCATCTAATTTATTCTCATTGACACGAATATTACCTCGGTTACTCCATACAGCAGGATTATTAGGAAAATCTTCGATCAACTCTGTCCAATACTTTTCTGCTTGCACAAAATCCCCCTGCTCTGCTGCCTGAAAAGCTTGTTTAGCGATCGCTTCTCCCCTTTGTAATTGTTGCTTGGTAATTTCTGAAGATGATTGGGCAAATGCTACCTCGTTATTGATACCCATTGCCCATACTAAACAAATACAAACTAAACTGATTAGCCAACGAATCATAACCCTTTTTCCCTAGTAATTATTACTTATTTTAGTAGTTCAGGAGTTCAGGAGTTCAGTTTTTTATTCTGCAACTTCTGTAACTCCTGTAACTTCTGAATTCTCTTATGTACAATATTCAGTTAATCCCAAAAAGCGAACACCTTGGGGAGTGATTTCAAAACGGTAAGGTAAGACTTCCACCCCAGCAGTAATAGCTTTCCGTAACAAGTTGCCATATTCTGGATCGTAGCGATCGCCTGGAGCAAAAATATTACAGTCACCCCGATTAATAAAATACAGCATAACGGGTTGTGCAGATGGCAGTAGTGCAATTAATTCTCGCAAATGTTTTTGTCCGCGAGTGGTGACTGTATCGGGAAATAGGGCTACTGTTCCTTGGTTGAGGGTAACGCTTTTTACTTCCACATATATAGGTAGTTGAGAATCATCTCCTGTGAGCAAAAAATCAATCCGACTCTTTTTATCTTTACCGTAGGGGACTTCAGGGCGAAAGCGATCGTATCGATGAGTTAATTCGGGCAATAGTTTTTGTTCTAGAGCTAGTTTAACTACTTTGTTAGGCAAGCCAGTATTAACGCCTACCCAAGTAGGTTGATTATCATTGACTTCAATTGCCTCCCAAGTATAGGCTAATTTGCGTTTAGGATTATTACTCTTGGACACTAACACCGAACTCCCAGGAGTCGATACTCCAATCATTGGTCCAGTGTTAGGACAATGAGCAGTAATTATTTCTCCTGTAGTTAATTCTATATTTGCTAAAAACCTTTTATAGCGTTTGATTAATTTGCCTTCAAGAAGAGAAGGATAAGAATAGATATAAGTCAAGTTGCTTCGCTCTAGTTGCTAGTAAGTATAGCCTTTCTCAGTTTAATACGATACATTTTATCCCAAATCCGATTATCCAAATATTCTTTCTCTGATTTGGCGAAAATCCTTCTGCCTTCTGTACAGACGTTCCATGGAACGTCCCTACTTCTGCCTTCTAACTTCTAACTTCTGAATCATTGATAGGTAAGAAAATTGTAAAGGTGCTTCCTTGATTTAATTGGCTCTCTACTTTAATAGTACCGTGGTGTGCTTGGGCAATAGCCTGAGCGATCGACAATCCTAATCCAGAACCACCAGTATGACGAGAGCGATCGCTATTAACACGATAGAAGCGAGTGAAAATCTTGTTTAAATCCTCCTGAGCTATTCCTATGCCAGTATCTTGAATATGAAGGAGAGCATATTTAGCACGGTGAGCTAAAATTAACTTCACTTGACCTCCTGTTGGAGTATATTTAAGAGCATTGGCTACTAAGTTAGATACTAGGCGATAAAGTTGCTCGTAACTACCAGTGATAATTAAAGGCTTAAATACTAATATCTGAGTAACTAGTTTGATCTTAGACTTCATCGCTAAAGAGGTGAAATCTTCAGCAACGTCCTGGAATAGATTGGCTATAGAAACCTGTTCTTTGATAATTTCTGCTGAACTGACAATACTTAACTGTCGATCCATGCGACACAACATTAATAAATCGGCTACTAAATTAGAAAGTCGCAAATTCTGACGACCAATTGTTTGTAGAGTTTCTCTGGCTTCGGTTTGTGTAATTGTAGACATCATTAAGCTTGATTCCACCGTTGCTCTAATTGCTGCTAAGGGTGTTCTTAATTCGTGGGCAGCATCAGCAGTAAACTGTTGCAGAAGTTGATAAGATTGGTAAATTGGTTGCATTGCTCGTCCTGCTAGCCACCAACTCATGATGATCAGCAAAATTATCATGGTGGGCAAACCAATTAAAAATATCCATTGTAAGTTTCTGATATAAAGCTCGTATTCTGGTAAGCCACGCCCTACTTGAAGATAACCCCAGATTTGAAAATCCTCAGTATGCAACATTATGGAAACTTGCTGATAATGATGACTATTGGCATCAATAAAGTGTTGCCAATATCCTCGTGTTTCATTCAAAAGTATATTTTTGGGTTGTCTTCCTGCTACAGCAACTAGATTACCAGTAGGATTGAGTAGGCGAATATAGTATTCGCGAGATTGAAAACTAGTCTTTTGCTCCTCTTCAGTGACTTGCGAACATCCAGTACCGATCAAACAGAGATTAGGCAAAATCTTTTTAGCTGCTGGTGTGAATTTTCCAGGTTGTTCGAGAAATGGTTCTAAGGTTTCATGAAAATTATTAGCTACTGATTCTAGTTCTTGAGTAATAGTCAAACGGTGGGCGTAAGTAAGAGCTTGATAAATGCCTAATCCACATAAAACTAAAACCGCTCCCATGATTCCTGCATACCAAATAGCTAGTCGCCAGCGAGTTTGCCCAAATAGTTTATTTTGATTATGTTTTTTAAACGAATCTAATAAAATCAATTTGAACATAAGTAGGTGGGTGTAATTAAATATAAGATAGAAAAGTAAGACAATGAAAAAAAATGCCTACACCATTACAAGAGAACTCTTGAACAAGTTGTTACTCAATTGAAACCTATTCTCTATAGTGATGGGATTTGAAAGGCAGATTATCGCCCAATTAGAATTATGGCCGTTAAATGTTGAAATTAAAGAACTAAAATAAAAGTCATCCTAGAATTAGTTTTTCTCTTAAATCTTAGTTACTTGAGAAAAGCTATAGCGTTATATCTTTAAAATATTAATTCACTACTAAATATATATTGGACATGAATAATAACCTTGCCTAATCTGATAAATAGGATTGAGGTAAAGATATTATGGCAAAAAATAACTGGAATACGGTTCTTTATGAAGGTAAGCATGAATTTGTTTGGAAATACGGAGAAGAAGTAATCGAGCTTTTAGCACCCCAACCAGGAGAATATATTCTCGATTTGGGTTGTGGGACAGGGCAACTAACAGATAAAATTGCTGCTACTAGAGCAAAAGTTACAGGGATCGATCGCTCAAAAGAGATGATTATTAAGGCAAAGAAAAACTATCCTCAGCTTAACTTTGCAGTTGCCGATGCTACCAAATTTACACTTGAACAACCATTAGATGCTGTCTTCTCTAACGCTGTACTCCATTGGATTAAACGACCAGAAGCTGTAATTAATTGTATTCAGCAAGCTCTTAAACCAGGAGGACGCTTCGTGGCACAATTTGGTGGTAAGGATGGTGTTAAACAAATTCTACAAGCATTGACAGAAACTTTAGCTAATTCTGGTTATGGTGTAGCAACAAATCCTTGGTATTTTCCCAGTATTGGTGAGTATACTTCTCTTTTAGAAAAACATGGCTTAGAAGTGACTTATGCTCATCTTTTTGATCGACCTACGCCTTTAGAATCAGGTGATGCAGGTTTGCCTAATTGGTTAAAAATGTTTGCTGGTAGTTTTGTGTCTAGATTATCAACGGAAGAAGAGAAGGAAATTATTGAACAAGTTGTTACTAAATTAAAGCCGATCCTTTACAGTGATGGGATTTGGACTGCAGATTATCGCCCAATTAGAATTATGGCTGTTAAATGTTTAAATTAAAGAACTAAAATAAAAGTCATTCTAGAATTAGTTTTTCTCTTAAGCTAATACGCATTTAATTGAGATTATTGACAATTTGCTCGGAAAACATCAACCTTTCTCCTCTGCCCCTCTGCTCCTCTGCTCCTCTGACACCCTAACCATGCAATTTAAATGAAGATAAGCTCATGAGCCAACTACCTAAATCTACTGGACTGAAATTGGGAAGTCTACGCCAAGTTCATCATATTGCTTTTAATGTGAAAGATATGGAAGCTTCTAGGCATTTTTACGCTCATATTCTCGGATTAAAGGAACTAACAGGCGAAGAAGTACCCAAAACTCTAGTTAAGTTGGTAGAACAAGGAAAAGTAGCCAATTTTGTTACTCCTGATGGTACGGTGATTGATTTGTTTTATGAACCAGATTTATCCCCACCACATTCTGACCCCAGTAAAGCTTTTACTCGTGCTAATCATTTAGCTTTTGATATTGCTCCTCAACTGTTTAACCAAGCAGTAGAAATCTTAAAACAAAACCAAGTGGCTATAGATCATGGTCCCGTCACTCGTCCCACAGGGAGAGGAATTTATTTTTACGATCCTGATGGGTTCTTACTCGAAATTCGTTGTGATCCTGAGCTTTAGACCTTAACCTCGTCGAGGACTAATCTGTCTGATTTTGTAAAGTAGCGATTTTCTTGGATGTCAAGTTATTGATGTTGTTTAATCAAGGCGATCGCCAATAGTTCATCACTTACAGATTGTCATTACCTAAACTATAAACGAATTGAGGTACTGTTAACCGTAAATAAATACTTTCAAGAAAGTTCTACAATCAAAGGCAGAGTGTATTATTAGAAACATTTTAGTTTTATGCTGCGTAAAGTTTTAATAGTGTTAATGTCTTTATCGTTGTGCTGGACTACAATTGCTTGTGGTTCACCATCAGCAAATCAATCTCAGCAAACTTTTAATAATAATGTTGCTTCTGCACCAACTTCTATCAGTGATGGGAAGTATCCCGTACAGCAAGCTACTTATAATGATGCTAATGGTGAATATAGCCTAATGCTCCTGAATACTCCTCCAGGAAGTCCTCCTGTGTTACAAACTGCTAATTTACAAATGGCACGTTTGACTGATGAGGAAATAGATAACGGAGAAAAGGCCTATCTTCAGGTTGATGATGGTCAGCCAATTATGCACTTGACAGAGGACTTTAAAATAGAATACGTCCACAATGTCACAGAAACCCAAACCAACCCCCAAACTGGTCAACAGGAAACTGTAATTGTGCGTCGGGAATCTAATTTTTGGACTCCTTTTGCTGGTGCTTTAGCTGGACAAGCAATAGGTAGTATGTTGTTCAGACCTCAGTACTATGTCCCCCCTGTCTATCAACCAGGAGGAGTTCTGACTGGTTATGGTGGTTATGGTAGCAGCTATTCTCAAGCAGTCGATCGCTATCAAGAACGCTATAGTAAACCGCCAGCAGCAGTCCAAAATCGTCAAACTCTCCGTACTACAGGCAGCATAAGAAGTAATACTGCAAGTGGTAGTAATTCTATTCGTAAGCCTACTTCTACCAATACTCGTGCTACTGGTTCTGGTTTTGGCTCTAGTACTTTACGTTCTTCTGGTTCTAGTACCAAGAGACAAATTAAACGTCCTAGCAGTTTTGGTAGTGGATTTGGTAGCAGAAGTAGAAGTGGAGTACGTATGAGAAGACGTTAATTAAGTAGTGAGTAGAGCGGAGACCCCCTTCGGGTTCGTTAGTTGCTCATGGGGGAAACCCCCAAGACCGCACTAACTCACCGCGTCGGCGTAAGAGGTGCGACCCTGCGCCACCTGAGGGCGCAAAGGAACGCGCACCTAGCAAGGGAATGCTCCGCTCCCGAAGGGTGAGTAGTGAGTTAATCTTTTGATAACGAAAATCTGCTTGTACTTAATATTCCAGCTTGTTTAGAAAGCTTATATCTTGTAAGGTGGGCAAACTAATTTTGCTCACCCTATTTTTTTGGGTAACCTGAGTTCGGGATAAGCTGAAACACTAATTATTTCGTTGTCACATAAACGCTTGAAATACTCATTGTCCATTGTCCATTCAACAAAACAAACTAATTTTCTTAACCTGAACTGACATTTGGGTACTATATTTGGCTTACTGCTCCGAAGTAGTTAATGCTTTGCGAAAAATGATTTTATCTTCCCCTGCCCTGTAAAATTCGCGGATTCTTGCTTCCTCGTTGTACCCGTGCTTGCGGTAGAATGCCCGCGTACGCTCAAAGTTTGGCAGTCCAGAAGTTTCCACTAATAATAATCGCTCGCCCCGTTCCGTTAACATTTTTTCGACGTAGCTTAGCAGTTTACCACCAAATCCTTTTCCCTGATGATTGGGGTGAACGGCGATAAAGTACAAGTTCCATGTTCCATAAGTATATAGCTCTGGTGCATAGTATGCTACTCCTAGAAGCTCGCCATCATCGTAAGTGATCCAGAAGCGATCGCTACCGAGGTTGCCATCGAAGTATTCTCCTAACATACCACCAAGTTCCTCAAGCTCTTGGGGACTAAACAGACCGATAGTTTCCGCGATCGCCATTATTGCTTTGTGATCATTGGGTGTGGCGAGTCTAATCATGAGTAACTCCTGTTTTTCGCGTTCTTATTTATATTCTTTTTAGATTTCCAAATTGAATTTGGCAAAAAAAAATTGTTAATATAACTTAACAATGCTTATTATTCTGTAACATGTCTGAGGAGATATTGAGAGAAGAACATTCTTCATCAAACCAAGAGAATAACTTATTTGTTGTTGGGATTGGGGCATCTGCGGGTGGACTCCGTGCCTTAGAGGAATTTTTTGAAAACATGCCCACCGATAGTGGGGCTGCTTTTGTCGTAATTCAGCATCTATCCCCAGACTTTAAGAGCTTGATGAAAGAACTACTAGAGCGACGTACCCGTATGGAAATTTATCGGGTAACAGATGGCATGACTCTAGAGCCTAACTCAATTTATCTCATTCCTCCAGGCAAAAACTTGGTAGTAGATAATTCTCAACTACGATTATCGGATCAAGAAGAGCGCAACCGCCACGGATTAAATTTTCCCATTGATATTTTTTTAGAGTCTCTAGCCAAAAATTATGCCGATCGAGGAATTGGGGTAATATTATCAGGAACGGGAAGTGATGGAACTAATGGTTTAAGAGCTATCAATGAAGCGGGAGGGTTCTCTTTAGTTCAAGAGCCAGAAACCGCCGAATTTGATGGCATGCCACGAACAGCGATCGCTACAGGTTTAGTAGATCAAATTCTTTCTCCTAAAGATTTAGCACAAGTAATCTATCAGTTAGTGCGATCGCCTTTAGATACACTGCAACTAAGTAAATATCAAGGAAATCGTCTCGACTCTAATAAATTGCAACGCATTGCTAGCATTCTGGCTAAGTATGAGCAGACTGATTTTTCTCATTACAAGACTAGTACTTTATCCCGACGCATTCATCGTCGTTGCTTAATTAGTGGGTGCAATAATCTAGAAAATTATGTGCGCTTGCTGGAAAATTCCCCAGAAGAGAGGAACACTCTACGCCACGATCTTTTAATTAGTGTTACTCAGTTTTTCCGCGATCGCAGAGCCTGGGAATATCTAGAAACTACCGTAATACCTCGATTAATCGAACAAGCCAAACCAGGAGAAGAAATAAGATGCTGGGTAACAGCTTGTGCTACAGGAGAAGAAGCCTATTCCTTGGCTATTTTGTTAGATGAAGCATTAGAAAAATCAGATAAACAAGTCAGATTCAAAATTTTTGCTACGGATATAGATAAAGAAGCATTAGAAAAAGCCACTCAAGGTATCTACTCGGAAACTATTGTCAATGATATTACTTCCCAAAGACTAGAACGTTATTTTATTCGCAAAGACAAATCTTGGCAAATTATCCGCAAATTACGGGAAAAACTGTTATTTGCTCCCCACGATCTCACTAAAGATGCTGGTTTTACCCGCATGAACTTAATTAGTTGTCGTAATGTTCTAATTTATTTACAACCTCAATTGCAACAGCAAGTATTACGGAATTTACACTTTTCTCTTCTGTCCAAAGGAGTTTTATTTTTAGGAGAAGCAGAAACTTTGGGAGATATTGAAGAAGAATTCAAACCTCTTGATAAAAAAGGAAAAATTTATCAAAAGCGGAGAGACATCAGATTGCCTATACCTGTTAAAGGGATAGACAAGATTTCCCGTCGATTTATACCTCAACTGCAACCAAAACAGGTCAATGAATCTCATCTCGAACCATTAATTAATGAAGCCTTTAGTCATTTTCTCTCTGAACAAAAAGCGACTTGTATTTTAGTAGATAGAGAATATAAACTACTCCATATTTTTAATAATTCCCTGGATGTTCTAGAGTTTAAAACTGGTAGAGCAACCATGGATGTAACCAAACTAATTTCTTCCTCTCTCCAGTTACCTCTCCATACTGCTTTACATCGTGCCAAAAGAGAACGTCGTACTGTTGCATATTCGGGGATTAGATTAGGAGAAAATGATGATTTACCCAGTGTAAATCTAAAAGTCACTTACCAAGAGACTAATAAGCTAGTTCGAGATTTCTTTACCGTCTTTATTCAAGAAGAAGTTAGACCTCAACCAGTTAGAGGAGAGCCTTTTGAAGCAAATACAGAAGCGTCTCAAAGGATTATGGAGTTAGAATATGAACTTCAGCAAACCCGAGAAAATCTGCAAGCAGTTATTGAAGAATTAGAAACAACCAATGAAGAACAACAGGCAACTAATGAAGAATTAACCGCCTCCAACGAAGAATTACATTCAGTTAACGAAGAATTACATTCAGTTAACGAAGAACTTTATACTGTTAACGCAGAGTATCAGTCCAAAATTGAAGAACTGACAGAATTAAATAATGATATAGATAACTTACTCCGTAGTACCGATATTGGGGTTGTTTTTCTCGATCGCGAGTTAAGAATTCGCAAATTTACTCCTGCTGCAACTGTCGCGATTAATTTTGTCGAGGCAGATATTGGTCGCCCTCTAGAACATATTACCCATAATCTCGATTGTGCTGATTTATTTGATTTATTAGAAGCAGCGATCGCCAATAGACAGTCCGTAGAAAAAGAGGTCAAACTCAACAAAGCAGATTTTTATCTGTTGATGCGAGTAAATCCTTATCTACAGGAAGATGGAAATTTAGACGGGGTTGTGATTACCTTTGTTGATATTGACGAACTAAAAACGGTTCAACAAGAAGTTTATCAGGTTAATGAAGCTCTTCAGGATTCAGAAGATCGACTACGTAAACTGAATGAGGAATTAGAACAAAGGGTAGAAGAACGTACAGCAGAGTTAGAGCAAGCTAAACAGGCATCTGAAGCAGCTAATAAATCTAAAAGCACTTTTATTGCCCATATTAGCCACGAATTGAGAACTCCTCTTAATGCTATTCTAGGTTTTGCCCAAATTTTGCAACGTAATCCCTCTCTTTCTGCTACTGAACAAAGTCAGGGAGTTGAAATAATTTATCAGTCGGGACGACATTTACTGACTTTGATTAACGATCTTCTCGATTTAGCCAAAATTGAAGCAGGAAAATTAGAGTTAGAGTCTAGGGAGTTTTATTTACCTTCCTTTCTCGAAAATTTACTAGCGATCGCTCGTATTAATGCTCAACAAAAAGATATTACTCTAGAATATAAAACTCTTTCTTCTCTGCCCACTGTGGTTAATTGTGATGAAACTCGCTTAAGACAAGTTTTACTTAACTTACTTAGCAATGGGATCAAATTTACTGAAACTGGCAAAGTTACTTTTAGTGTAGGTTATGTAGAGGATTTTGCACTAGAAGCTAAAGAGGATAAGCAAGAAATTGCTCAAACCTCAACCCTCAACTATCAAAAGATTCGTTTTCAGATTGAAGATACAGGGATTGGTATTCCTGAAGATAAATTGGAAGATATTTTTCTCCCCTTTCAACAAATAGGCAGCCAGTCTCAACAAGAAGGAACAGGATTGGGCTTGAGTATTAGTCAAGAAATAGTCCAAAGACTAGATAGCAAAATTGAGGTTAAGAGCATCTTAGGAACAGGTAGCGTCTTTTATTTTGATTTAGATTTAGTAGAAACTGATTTAAATCTGCCCAATCTGAGCAAACCTGTAATTATTGGTTATGAGGGAAAGCGCAATAAAATTTTGGTTGTGGACGATAATGTTAACAATCGCAGTATTTTAGTTGATTTTTTGAGTTCTCTAGAGTTTGAATTACAAGAAGCCAGTAGTGGAGAAACAGCGATCGCTCTAGCACAAAAATACTGTCCTGATGTAATTTTACTAGACTGGTTTATGCCCAATATAGATGGTTTAGAAGTTACGAATCAACTACGTCAACAACCTGGTTTGAGAGATGTGGCGATTGTCGCTATTTCTGCTTCTGTCTTACAGAAGGATCGATCTGACTGTGAACAAGCAGATTGTGATGCTTTCCTAACTAAACCTATTTCTTTTGACAATCTCTTGAAGGTTATCGGAGATCTATTAAAAATCCATTGGATTTATCAAGACTCTTCCTCAACTCAAACAACTACAATAGAGTCATTTATTCCTCCTACCCCAGAAGCAATAACCACCTTGTCTAAACTAGTGATGCAGGGGGATATTAGAGAAGTATTAACTCAAGCAAAATCATTACAAGAGCAACAACCTCAATGGAGTCCTTTTTTTCAGCAAATAATTCAACTAGCTGAAAGTTTCCACGTCGAACGATTACAGCAATTTTTGTCTAACTATCAAAAATGAGTAATAAGTTATTCCAACTTAAATATCAGGGTATGCTTAACAATTATGTTAAAGCGATCGCCTGGTCTTCTTGTCAGGAAACTTTAGCTGCTGTTACTGCTGTAGGAGAAGTTGTTTTATGGCAATCAGGAGAATTAATCTTATTACAAAAACCTGGTGAATATTCCCTAGACTGTCTAGGTTTTTCCGCAGATGGACAGTATTTAGCTGTAGCAGGACAAAATAGTCAAGTCAAAATTTGGCAGTTACAAGAATCCTCTTTCAACCTAGTTACTACTATCGATAATGGTAAAGCTTGGATCGACTGTATGGCATGGAATCCAACCCAAAATATTTTAGCTTTTGGAGTCGATCACACCATAAAAATTTGGGATGCTAATAGCCAAGAGATAACTGTTACTTTAAACTTTGAAGCTTCTTCGGTATTTAGTCTAGCTTGGCATAATCAGGGTGAGTTGTTAGCAGCTAGTGGACATGGAGGAGTAAAAGTTTGGCAGCAAAAAAACTGGCAGCAAGCACCTTATCTTTTACAAGTTCCTGGGGCTAGTTTAGACTGTACTTGGTCAGCAGATGGTAATTATTTAGCTTCTGGGAATTTAGATAAAACTATTTCTCTGTTGCACTGGGATAATCCTCCCCCCTGGTTAATGCAAGGATTTCCAGGAAAAGTTAGTCAAGTTAGATGGTCAGATATCAAGAAAAAAAGTTCCCCTCTGCTGGCATCTGCTTGTCAGGATGGAATCATTATTTGGCAACTAGATTCTCTTGGTAAAAGCTGGCAAAGTTATGTTCTACAAAAGCATCAGGGATTTGTTAAAGCGATCGCTTTTCAACCTAATTCACTTTTACTAGCTTCTGCGGGGGATGATGGTTATATTCATCTCTGGCACAGTGCCAAAAAAGTTGTGCAAACTCTCAAGGGTGCTAACCAGGGATTTGCTAGCTTGGCGTGGCATCCGACAGGCAAATATTTAGCAGCAGGAGGACAGCAAGGAGAGTTAATAATTTGGTCAAAGTCTTTTAGTGGCAAAGGATTTGGTTAATCAGCATCTAACTCGAATAACTAAAAACAATGTCCCTGACAATTGTCAGGAACTTATCTACAACAATGTTGGCAAATGGGCAGAATAATTTATCCTTACTATTTCCGTATTTTAGAAAGGCGAGATGAATAAGGTATTTTTTTTGAGAGCTTGATTGACAAATATACTGCCCAATTAGTAGGTGAGCATAATTTCTGTTCAACTTATGCTATCTCCTCTAAACTCATCCATCCTACTATCCGCTCACCATTCTTCCAGACTACATTTTTGGCTATACCTAGATAATCACATAAGATTGCCAACCATATCACTTCTTTTTCCCATTCTTGCTTCCTCCTGTTCAGGTCTTGAGGACAATCAGCCCAATCTAGACAAAGTACGGTTTCTCTATCGTTAAGTTCACGAAAAACTCGGCATTGAGGGGAAATAAACGAAGCTAGTCCTCGAAATCGCTTAATTACCTCTTTTTCTAAGTCAAGACTCGTATTGTTGAGTGGTGAGTTTTTGGATGCCATCATTCCCTCCCCCAGATAGCAGCAGCTAACTTCTGGCTTTTCTCTTATCTTTATTCTAAATTGACACTCCCAGTCTATTCTATTTATAGCATTGCTGCTTGGACATTCTGCTTGACCAATTCATTGCGTGCCTCAAACAAAATACGAATAATTCCTACATGCGCTAGAGCGATACGGTTTCCAAACTGCGTAGTACCATGAAATCGGAGAAAAAAATCCAAGTATCATCGTTGCTTTCTGTAAAGTTCAAACAATATCTACAAGCTGATTAACTAATTCAGATGCTTGAGAAATTAATGTAGTGTCTAAATCAATTTGATAATTATTTTGTTGAGAGATAGCTTCAGCAATTTTAGCTAAATCTGCATTACCTTTTCTTGCACCTAACCCATTAACAGAACATTCAATTTGTCTTGCACCACTCTCTAAGGCAGCAATTGAATTATTTACTGCTAAACCCAAATCATTATGACAATGAACAGCAATTGTAGCGCGATCGATATTCGGAACCCGATGACTAATTGCTGAGATTAGATCATAAAATTCTTGAGTAGATAAAGAACCAAAACTATCAGGAATACAAACTATATTTGCTCCTTGGGCGATCGCTATTTCTACTGCTTTACATAAAAAATCTAATTCACAGCTAGCAGCATCAAAAGCAGACCACTCTATCTCATTAGTATATTGTTTTGCTGCTGTAATGCTGTCTTTAATTAGTGTTAATATATCTTGACTTGTTAACTTAGTTTGTGTTTTCGTGTTGACATTAGTATAAATATTTATTCTACTTCTAGAAGCTGATTTAAGACTTAGACCTAAAGTGTTAATTTCTTTAATTTTAGAACCAGCTAATCCACAAATAGTAGACTCTTTTATTTCCTGGGAAATAGCCTCTATTTCTGCTAAATCTTTTTGATAAAAACCAGGATAACCCACTTCCAAAACATCAACACCAATTTCTTCTAGCAATTTAGCTAATGCCATTTTTTGCTGAAGATTCATGTTGATCCCTGGAGTAAGTTCTCCATCCCGCATAGTAGTATCAAAAATAATAATTTTTTCCCTTAATTTTTGATTCATTGTTCTAAAATTGTCGGGATTAGCGATCGCGCAGTGCCTGCTTACGCTGATTGCACAGTGCCAGGCGTAGCCCAATTGAGCTAATCCCTACAATCTACTGAATTCAATTATTAGTTAGTAGTTTTGTCGATCAATTCTGGTGGTACAGTAGGCAAAGATACCTTGAAGGTAGAACCTTTTCCTACTTTGCTATTCACAGCAATAGAGCCACCACAGCGTCTTAACAACTGTTGTACTAGAGTTAGCCCTAAACCAGCACCAGCCACTTTATTATTAATAGCTTCCTTACCTCGGTAAAAGCTCTGAAAAACTTTGGTCAACTCTTTACCTTCTATGCCTACTCCTGTATCACTGATACTTATTTCTAAATACTCATCTTTGAGAGCAGCTTGAACAAAAACTCGACCTTTGGCTGGAGTAAATTGCAAGCTATTATGAAGTAAATTAATAATGATTTGTCTTAACCAAGAAGTGGGACAAGATACAGGGGGCAATTGGGCAGGTATAGTATATCCCAACTGAATTTCTTTTTCTTTAGCTAATGGTTGATAAGTACTAACAATACCAGGAACAAAATCATCTAATTTTAGATATTCTATTTCTGTTGTACTATCAATTTGCAATAATTCTAATAAGCCCGTAATTAGAGAATTTTGTCTTGTACACTCATAGTTCAACATTGTTAAATAGCGTTGACGTTGCTCTCCCTTAATTTGTTTTGACTCTAGTAAACTAAGAGCCGTCTTCATGTGAGTTATCGGAGAGCGTAATTCTCTGACTAAGTTATGTAAAAAGTCCTCTTGTAAAGTAGAAAGTTCGGCGAAGTCAACTATCTTAGTTTGAGATGGCAAGAAAGAATTTGTTGATTTTTGTAAATTCTCTGTATGGTTAATTTGTTGTGCTAAAAAATGAGTTATTAATTTAGGTTCACTAGGATTATTTGCAGCAAAAGCAAGATCTAGCTTAGACACTAATTGAGAAGCATTAGGAGCAGAGATTAGATTTTTTATCCCTCGTAAAACTGCTTGAATTTTTTGAGGCTCAAAACTCAAGAGCATATTAAGATATGGTTGTTGCAATCTTTTACCAGAAGCATCTGCTTGGACTTTTCCTTTTTGCCATTGGGCTATGATGACGACTGAAAATTGTGGAGATAAAACAACGAAAAAAAACTCTCGTTTAAGCCAAGAATTAGTTGTTAAGGAAAGAGGAATAATCGATGAGGGATTAACCTCTTGGTTGTTGAAAAATGTACCCGTATAATTTTTTAGATTGTTACACCAGTAGATAGCCTCGGCATTACCTTGTTGCTCATATCTGTCAATTTCATTTAACCAAGTTTTTGTTTGTGGTAATTTAACCCAAATTTTAGTTTTAAGTTTTTGCTTAATCAGGAAGTCAACTAGTATGGCTATATAAGATTTGAATGTACTTGCACTGACTACAACTGAAGCTGAAGAAGAATTAGATGATTGCGTGAGTTGATAAAGAGAAATTTCTGTGACAGAAGTAAGAGGGTTCATAAGTTTTAACAAGTATTGCTGTTTAAACAGGCTGATATATTGGCTGATACCGTTGATTTTTAGTTAAAAAGTGTAATTTAAGGTAAAAGTAGATTGAATATGAAAAGACATCTCGATCTCAACTAATAGACTTGTTGGGAAATAACCTTGGGAATTGCCTAAAACCTTTTATTTATAAGGTTTCTAGCTTTTGCAACAAATAAATAGCCAAAGTTGCCACTGTAAAAAGACTTCAGACAATATAGGTTCTTATTTCCAGACAACTCTAATTCTAACTGAGAAATTTTAAAGGCAACTTTTTAAAGTAGAAATAACTGACTTGGTTAAGGTTTGTAAATGATAACCACCCTCCAAGCCAAATAAAAGGCGACGAGTTATCTTTAAGAGATAATCAGTAAATAAACTATAGTCTTCTGGTTGCAGAGAAATATTAGCTATAGTATCTTGATGATTAGCATCGTAACCAGCACTGACAATAATTAAATCTGGTTGAAAATTAGTTAAAAAAGGAATCACTTCATCATCGAAAACAGATTGATAATCCACCAAAGTACTCCCAGGAGACATAGGTATATTCAGAATATTATTATGTTTACCTCGATCGCTCTTTTTTCCTGTACCAGGATAACAGGGATATTGATGAATTGAACAATAAATAATCTGCGGGTTATCTTCAACAATTACTTCTGTACCATTGCCATGATGAACATCCCAGTCAAGAATAGCTACCCGTTGAATTCCTGGCTGTTGTAAGGCATAATTAGCAGCGATCGCAGCATTAGAAAACAAACAAAATCCCATCCCCATATTTCTAGTTGCATGATGTCCAGGGGGACGGGCTAACACAAAAACAGGATTATTAGTGCTAATAACTTGGTCAACTCCATCTAACCATGCATTGACCGCAAGTAAAGCAATATCATAACTTTGAGGCGACACAGGAGTATCTTCATCTAAATATCCACCCCCACTATCAGCAATACTTTTGACTCGATTAATATATTCGCTGGTATGAATTTGCTCAATAAAAAATAATGTCTCTCTTTCCTGAATAGAAGTGGGTAATTGCCAATCAATTCGATCGGCCCAAGCAACCTGTTTTAATCCTTCAACTATAGCTGTTAAACGCTCAGGTTTTTCGGGATGAAAATGTCCTGTATCGTGTAACAGAAAATCTGGTGAGTAAATAACAGGCAACATAATAATTTTTATTCATTTTTATTCATATAATCAAAAATATAGCGGATGCTTTCTATTTCCGCACCCATTAACAAAAAATGTGAATTTTATTAATTAGTGGTTAAATTTTGTTTAAAAAAATTAATTTTTTAGTTTTTAGGAAATTTTACTATTTCTCACTAGCTAGCCAAATACATCAAAACTTTTTTATATAAAAAAAATAACAGACTATTGATAACAAAAAAAACAAGTAGCGATATAAACTAAAGATTTACTTTTTAGTTACAAGCATATTTTAATTTTAGTCTTTGCTCTGATTTGAACTAGTCAAAATATAACAAGGCAATGATTAATCAAAAAAAATTTAGGGATTGAGCTAAAGAAAAGATAAGCAACTCTAATTGAGAGTTATAATTTTCTCTTAATAAGTAAACTCAATCCCTAAATCTAATAGATTGCTATTCTGCTAGGCTTTCCATACTTAAAGGAACCAAATCTCCATAGATTGTAAAACCTAAAAGCATGGTCGATCCTTCTTGTATTAGTTTTCCAGTTAAAGCACAACTCTCGTCTTTACGGGCTATTGACTCTACCGTAGCACGGATATCTGAACGAGCAAACTGAGGTCGGTAGTCTCCAGATTTTTGATGGACATAATTCCAAAGAATATCCCTAATTAAAGCTTGGTAGCCTTGATTTCCAGATAATTCTTTGAGTTTATCTTTCAAGCTCCTCTCTAGACGAATGCTGGTTACTTCCATCTCGGTAGTTGATGTACGAGTTAGGGTGCGCATATTTTTTTTCCTCTAGGTACTAGACATCTCGGTAATATAAGTGTAATATTTAAATGGAGATTTGAACACTCCTACTAACAATTTATTAATGTTAATTTTGTTTACCTCAGTCCCTCTTATAAAATAATCTGCTTATATTTCCCGTCAAAAGCCTTGGTTGGAAATTGCGCTTTTGAGAAATAATTAGCTATAGCAAAGGGATTTAAACAGTTAGATAAAGACATTAATCTATAGAGAGTGTTCTTTTTTCCTTTAGAGTCATTACACAGCATTGCGATCGTGGTTTAGTAATAACGGTTTTTAGCAATAAGGCTTTTTAATTTTCCTGTAGTGTAAGTTTAGACAATAATATTAAATCACAACTAAGAAAAAAATGTGGGGGGTGTACAGACTAAAACAAACTGTACTAGCATAACTATGAAGCTTAACTAGAAAGTTTAATCCCCGCTTCTTGTCTAGAGAGACGGGGTTTTTTAAGCACTGTGATAACCCCAAAAAGATCTAATATTTACCAGGAAAAATAGAATTTTTTGAGTATACAAAACTTAACACAACTATCAAGAATGTTTTAATCAGAGTATTCTGTTTATTAGCAATCGTAATGAAACGGCAGAGATCACTTATCTTGTGGGCAAATACATAGGAGAAGGTGACGAATATCAGTGACAACGCTCCATAAATAAAGAAAATTTAACTATAGACTATACCCTTATTTTTTATTTATCCAGAGGAAAACATAATTGAAGCAATAGAGTAGGTGCATTTTCAAGTTATAACTGCCGTAAAGGAAATAAAGACTCCTGCATATTCTCATAAACACTAGCGTTGATTTGCAGAATAGTTTTGGTAGTAAATAATAGACATCTTCTGAAATTACAATTTAACTATTGTTTGGCAAGGTTTTCAGATTAATTCTCGGAGATGTCTACTGACTCATAAAGCCGTTAAGTTCTGAGATTATAGAGACAAAGCTGATGTTGAAACTCACTTATACAGATAATAATTTTTACATAGAACCCTTGAGTGAATCTTTAGAAGATTGGCTAAATATAAGAGTTTTATTGTGTTTACGTGCTGCTACTAGTATTTACATCGAACCTAGTACTGCTTCCTTCTTAATTCCGAACAATTTGCCTCAATGGGAAGATTTAAGGTCTTTAAAGCTAGAAAATGAGGAAACAATCAAATTTACGGTTGGTGATGCTGAATATTTAGAAATCAGCCTTCAAGGAACTTGGGTAACTTCTGAAGAGAATAGTAATGAAGGAGTATTTGTCTGTGCGTTAACCCACACAGCTGAAATACTTCTCAATCAACTTTGGCAAGAAGCACAAATAAGTGCCTCTGCCATTTAGTTTGCTTGAAGAGAAATTCTACCTCTTTCTCATGATTCAGTTATAAGTTAGTAGTCTTTTGTTTTTTTTACTACTTGCTGTTAACTGAATCTAGAGGTTAGAATTCCCTGATTATGAAAAAAAACGTGCAGCGTATATTGTCTCGTGTACTCACTTCTATTATCGGGGCAGTATGCTTAATGAGTATTATTCTAGTCATTGAAGCTATTTTTGGCGGTCAAAAAAATTGCCTAGACACAGAAACTTGGATTCTTTGTCAAATTAGAGAATCTACCCTGTTAAGTTTAGTAGAAGGCTTTAGCATTTTAGTTGCCGTCTTTCTTTTCTTTTTAGAAACTCCTGAAAGAAATAAAAAAGCGCATTATGAAGCTTGGAAAACTATTGATTCTGCTCATGGTTTGAGGACTAGTTATGCCAGATTTCAAGCATTACAAGACTTAAACGAAGATAGTGTTAGTCTTAGTGGCTTACATGTACCAGAAGCCGATCTTAGAGGAATTAATCTAGCTGGAGCCGATCTTAGTTATGCTTTTTTGAGTGGAGTAGATCTCAGTTTTGCCAATCTCAGTAATGCTAATCTGAGTCATGCCAACCTAGTGGAAAGTAATCTCAGCAATGCCAATCTTAGCAATGCTCATCTAACTACTGCGGATCTTAGTTTTGCTAATTTTGTGGAAGCAAATTTACATGATGTAGATTTTGTGGGAGCTAATCTACTCGGAACTAATTTTGTGCGCGCTAATCTTGCTAATGCCTATTTCGGTGATGTAAATTTTAGTCAGTCTACACTTAAAGATGCCAAACTGAAAAAAACTAAATTTTTTGGCGTAAAAAATTTGACAACCGAACAAATTAAAGAAGCAAAATATTGGCAAGAAGCTATTTATGATACAGCTTTACTGAGAAAATTAGATTTTTAGGTCATGATTCCCAAAATTAAGTGAATACCCAATAGAATAAAATAGTTGTTAATTTTACTTAATATTCGATCGATTTATGACTGCAATGGTAGAGATATACACCTGGAGTAGCTGTCCTTTCTGTATCCGTGCTAAAGCTTTATTGGACAACAAAAGGGTGGAATATAGCGAATATTGTATTGATGGGGATGAAGAAGCCAGAGAAAAAATGGCTCAAAGAGCTAATGGGAGAAGAAGTTTACCCCAAATCTTTATAGACGATATCCATATTGGAGGCTGCGACGATATTTATGCTTTAGAGCGTCAAGGAAAATTAGACCCCCTACTTGAAGGTAATGCTGCTTAGTTATACAGTTTTAGAGCAGCTATATTAATTCTTTGATAAGGAAAGAGCGCGTGAAACTAGCATTTATCATCGATCCCATCTTCAAACTCGATCCTGGACATGATACTAGTGTGGCAATAATGGAAGCTGCACAAATATTAGGTCATGAAGTTTGGATTACGCAAATAAATCAGTTAAGCGCGATCGAAGGTAAGGCTTGGGCTACTATTGAGCCAGTGCAACTAAAACCAGTACAGTTGGTGGATGGACATTGGCAGGTAGATCGAGATTGGTATCAAGTAGGCAAAAGTATTTTGACTTGTCTAGAGGAAATGGATGCAGTATTCATGCGTACAGATCCTCCTGTTACCATTCCTTACCTCTATGCTACTTATATTCTTGATTTAATTAACCCAGAAAAGACTTTAGTAGTTAATTCACCTAATGGGTTGAGGACTGCTAATGAGAAAATGTACGCCCTACAATTTCCTTCTGTTATTCCTGAAACTATTGTCAGTCAAGATAAAGCAGTAATTGCTGAATTTCTCGAAGCTAAACAAAGGGCTGTTCTCAAACCCTTGGGAGGTAAAGGAGGAGAGGGAATTTTATTTTTGGAAGCAGGCGATCGCAATTTTAATTCCTTAGTAGAAATTAGCACTAAACAGGGACAAGAACCAGTAATGGTACAAGAATACTTGCCCGCAGCTAAGGAAGGAGATAAAAGGATTATTCTGCTGGATGGTAAACCGATTGGGGCGGTTAATCGGATTCCTACTGGTAATGAGTTTCGTGGCAATATGGCAGTAGGGGGCAGAGTAGCACAGGTAGATATCACGGAAAGAGAAAGAGATATTTGCACTACCGTTGCTGATAAATTAAAAGCAGATGGTTTATATTTTGTGGGGCTTGATGTTATTGGTGGTTATCTAACCGAAGTGAATGTTACTAGCCCTACAGGAATTCGAGAGATCGATCGATTAAATAATGTCAGTTTGGGTAAGCAAGTGATTAAATGGCTGGAAGAAAATTCGTGATTAGTTAGTAGTTGGTAGTTAGTAGTTAGTAGTTGGTAGTTAGTAGTTAGTAGTTAGGGTTGGCTGAATAAGTAAGCCCAAAAAGTTGTTAAGAATCAGCTTGATTAAAAGATAAGTTTTTATTTTACTAACTAGTTTTAATATCAGCTTTAATAATATAAAAGTCAGAAATCAAGCCGAATGTACAATTGTGAAAAAATAAAGCCAAAAAAAGACAGTTAATCTGCCGAAGCAGAGTGGAAAGATTGATGACTAAAAAAGTAATGGCAATAGAAGTTTCTGCGGTTTCAGAGAGTTTTGCCATGATACAATTAAGCCCATAACGTCTTTTTGCCTGTCCCTTACGGGTTCGCCAGTTGCTTCAAGTCGGGGAACCCGCCCAACGCACTGGCTCACCAAATTTTCCTTCAATAGAATTACGAAATCTCTCATCATCTAGAGCTTGGTTTTTTGTTTCTTTACTAACATTTTTGGGTCGTCTTCCTAAAGGTGAACCACTAATTCTAATTCCTCTTTCTTGACAAAATTTTCGATTAGCTTTAGTTCTATAAATTTTATCTACATGAACTGAAGATGGATAGTAACCCGTGAAGTCTTTATAAGTTTCAATTTGGTCTTGAAAATCTCCAGACTCGTTAAAATTATCCCAACTTAAATGGTCTAAAAAAACATAATTCTCGAAACAGCTTACAGAAATTTTCGCTCCAAATTCTACAGGTTTTCCTGCTTTTCCTCTGACGATAGGGCGAATATGAGGTTGATTTATACTCACTATTCTATCATCAATTCTTTTCGCTTCATTCTCATACATCCATAATTGTTGGCGATAAACTTCTGTAACTACCAACAACATCTTATATTTTCTTCGACTCAGGTTAGTTAAATCGGCTCCTGAAATTATTAGGTTTTTGATGTGAGATAAATTTCTTTTTATGTATTTTAATTGCTGGGCGATCAGCGAAGCTGGCACGCCAAGCGTGATCGCCTCCCGTCTTTCTTTTCGAGTCGGACGACGCTTTTTGGCTACTTTTAAATAATCTTTTCTAGCTTTCTTTCTATAAGTTCTTGGTTTTCTTACTCCCTTTGTTTGATAACTTTTATAAAGAGAATCTAAGATTTTTTCTGTTTGCCTTCGGGCTTGATTTAATATTCCCAAATCATTGGGATAACTTATATCCGCAGGTGCTGCCGTAGCATCTAATATCAACTTTCCTTGATTTTTTGGG
>JASJDI010000261.1 GCA_030065155.1 Xenococcaceae cyanobacterium MO_188.B29 | reverse complement strand
GAACAGCTCAAAAAGTACATACAAAACCAATCCCGTCCGTCAAGCGGGTAGTGCGCTAATTCCCCTCACCGCTAAAAGCATTGCTCCTGAACGTCGCTTGCTCTCTAGCGGGAGACCCCTTAGCGCAAAGGCAGGTTGGAGCAGCACCTAAGCCCATCACTGAAGGATACAAATCAGTATTACCAAATTTTTTGTATTGCATAGAATTTATTCTTGGTGTGAAAAGTAGCAGTAGCAAATATTCAATCAAAAATGAGCTATATGAAACACAAAGATGAGAAGTGCAACCTTTATTGACAGAGTTGTGCTTTTATTAAATTATAATAATTAATTTTGAAGCGAAGCATGGCTCTCTCTGCATTTAATGTTTGAAAAGGAGGCAAAATATCATAAAAATCAAGATATAGTGGTGCTTGTTGAGATAATTTTGTTGACTAATTCTTGAAATTCAAAAGTAACTAAGCTTTGACTCATTTGAACCGTTTTACCTTATTTTTAATAAAATCATTCTATCTTGTTGATGTCTTCACAAAAATTACTGAATAATTTTGAGATAATTTGAATGGTTAGAGTTGCTCTGTCTTAATAGGATAAAGTTTATTCTGGCTGTATTGCGATCGCAACTTTACTCAACCGTAGTTCTGCTGAGTATATCAAACAACAAGCAAGCATATATAAACATAGTATAAAACTAAGCCTTAGAATCTAAGAGTATAAAAGCAGCACAATGATAAATTCAGAAGTAAAACCAATTATTAACAGTTCGAGTGGCACTCCATCTCGCAAGTATGTCTTAATTTCAGGTTGTCGTGATGAGGCAGAACATATGCAGGTCACGATCGACTCTGTTGTTGCTCAAACTGTTCTTCCTACTAAATGGATTATTATTGACGATAACTCTGTCGATGCAACCCCGCAAATCCTAGCAGAAGCTGCCAGTAAGTATCCTTTCATCGAAGTAATTAGAAATAATCGAGAGGGTGGAAGAAGAGTAGGACCTGCGGTTATTGAGGCTTTTTATGTTGGGTATCAAACTATCAACCCAGAAGAATACGACTACGTATGTAAGTTTGATATGGATTTGGATATTCCAACCAAATACTTTGAGATTTTAATGGAACGAATGGAAGCTAATCCCAGAATTGGTACTTGTAGTGGAAAAGCGTATTTTAAAGATAATCAAGGTGAACTCATCAGCGAAAAATGTGGTGATGAAGCCTCTGTCGGTATGACTAAGTTTTATCGCGTAAAATGCTTTCAACAGATTGGTGGATTTGTGCGTGAGGTAATGTGGGATGGTATTGATTGTCATCGCTGTCGTATGTTGGGTTGGATTGCTGTAAGTTGGGATGAACCAGATCTACGTTTCATTCATTTACGACCTATGGGTTCGAGTCATAAAGGATTGTTGACAGGACGAATGAGACATGGATTTGGACAGTATTTTATGGGAACAGGTCTTCTGTATTTGCTGGCAAGTTCTATATACCGTATGACCAGACCCCCAATTTTGGTTGGAGGTTTGGGTATTCTAATTGGTTATCTTAAAAGTATGTGGCAACAAAAACCGCGTTATGAAGACCTAGAGTTTCGTCAATTTTTGAGACGATATCAATGGAATTGTTTGCTTAAGGGTAAGACAAAAGCAACACAAGAATTAAATGAGTCTCAAGCAGATAAATGGATGAAATCAGAAAACGCTGTCACTTAAGATAACGCTGTTACTGGAAGATATTGTTGGCGCGATATCTATTAACAAACTGACAAACCCCTCTGTCGCTGACCTCCAAGTCATTTTTCAACTTGGCAAGATGGTAGCATAATAGGGGTTTTACTAATTTGCCAACAAGATCGGACTCCTATTTGACGATAAGTAGTCATGTTGACATAATTTGAATTAAGCTTGATTTTTATTAACGTAACGCCACGCAATTAATGTATTTCAAGATAAGATAGCAGTATGTCAACTACTAAAACAAAAAAAGCTCAAACCACTGTCAAATCTGGTCGTGGTCGACCACGATCGCCTGAAACCCGTGCTAAAATCCTCAAAGCAGCTTATGAAATGCTGAATGAAGTTGGATTTATAGACTTAACGATTGAAGGAGTCGCAGCTAAAGCAGGGGTAGGTAAACCAACTATTTATCGTCGCTGGAAAACTAAAGCAGCATTAGCTATGGATGCCTTTTTAGAAGCTGTCAACCCAGAAATTGCTTTTCCCGATCGCGGTTCAGTGAAAGAAGACTTTAGAGAACAGATGCAAAAGGTAGCAAAGTTGATGACAAGCCCTAGAGGAGAAGTGCTGTCTAGAGTAATTGCTTGCGGACAATCTAATGATGAATTAATAGCTGCATTCCGCGATAATTGGCTGATTCCTAGAAGAGAGGATGCCAAAAGAATATTTCAACGGGGAGTAGAGAGAGGGGAATTAAGGGAAGATATAGACGCAGAAGTCGCGATCGATGCCTTATATAGCCCGCTTTTTTATCGTTTATTGCTTAAACATCAACCACTAACTAATGAGTTCATCGATGAGTTAATTGATGCGGTTATGGGAGGCTTAGAAGATTAAAATACTCGACTAAAAAGAACTGAATTGTGCAAAAACTTATCTCGAAAGACTAATTTTTTGCACATTACAATACTTTTCTATAGAAAGCTCAACCTTATGTACGTTGGTATCTAGTTAACATATCTAAAGCTTTTAATGTTTTTTCTGTTTCCAAAGACACCTGCGAAAGTTCATCAAATGTCATTAGCCAAGCGTTTGCTTGTTGTTCTTGTAAGATCCAGATTTTTTTGTTGATGAAACCCTTAATAACCCATTTACCAAGAGAATTTTGATAAACGTTGCATCCTAGCGATATCGCTTTATTCAGTAGTTCTTGTTCCACTCTTTTTTCTCACACTTAATTTAAAAAAATTGCTTGATTCAGTAGTTATACTTACGTATTTATACTGAAATTATCTATTTTTTATCTTTTTTGTGCAATGGTACTTTTTATTTATAAAACAAATACTGAAATTAAGAGCTACTTATATGATGTATTGAGGCAAATTTTAACCAAAATTAACAATATAATCTCTAATTACTAGGATTGCAAGGCTTACACTCCTAATTACAGTGCAAACGCATACTCAATTCAGATTGCTACAATAGTGTGTAATTCTTCTTGGTTATCAACTTTGCAGCTTATTTTATCTGCCTATGTACCAGGTAATGAATTAATTTCAGTAGGTGTGTGCTTGTTTTGGCACAAAATACAAATTTATGACGAAAAACAACTCTCCCCTAAGCAAAATCATTACTCAGGCAGTGGAAACTATTCAATCCAAAGTCAATTTTGATTCTCGTCATCTCAAGCCAGAAACAAAAGTAGCCCAACTGAAGATAATCGAGAAAGATGCCTCTCAACCAGAAGTGTATCCCCTATTAGGCGATCGCTACACTATCGGCAGAAGTTCTCGCTGCGATATTAAAATTCGCAACCCAGTAGTCAGTCAAACTCATTTATCTATCACTAGAAATAAAAGAAATATTCGTTCTTTTATAGTTAAAGACGAACAATCCACCAATGGGGTATATCGAGGAAAACGCCGTTTTAAATCTTTTTCTATCTACCATGGAGACACCTTTACTTTAGGGCCTCCAGAATTAGCTGGAGCAGTAACAATAGAATACAATAATCCTCCACCCTGGTGGCTAGATATAATTCGCTACTCTCTTTATGGGACTAGTGGACTTGTAGGTTTAGTTATTTTTTGGATTGGCATAGCCTGGTCAAAAGTACCTGTTTATCCTCTACCCCAAGAGTCTAGTAGACCAGTAGTAGTATATGCTCGTGACGGAGAAACCTCCATTAATCCGATTGCTCAAAATACTCATCGCGAACTAAAAAACCTCTCCGACTTTTCCCCCTATTTATCCAAAGCTGTTATTGCTTCAGAAGACAGTCGTTATTACTGGCATTTGGGTGTAGATCCTTATGGTATAGCTAGAGCAGTTTTGATTAATCTTAGTTCTGCTGAGTTAAAGCAGGGAGCGAGTACCGTTACTCAACAACTAGCCCGCAGTCTCTTTCCCGAAGTAGGCAGACAAAATACTGCGGGGAGAAAAATTAGGGAAATGCTAGTAGCACTTAAACTAGAAACAGTTTATAGCAAAAACCACATTCTCAAAACTTATCTTAACCGTGTTTATCTTGGCGTTGGTACTTATGGTTTTGAAGATGCTGCTCAATTTTACTTTGAAAAATCTGCTGCCGATCTTACTCTATCTGAAGCTGCTACTCTAGTGGCTGCCTTACCTGCACCTAATCTCTATAATCCTGTGGAAGACTACGAAACTTCTGTCCAGCTACGCAACCGTGTGATTAATCGGATGCAGCAACTGGGGATGGTATCAGAAGAAGAAGCAGATCGAGCCAGGCGATCGCGCATTGAAGTAAGTGAAAACGCCCGTAGAACCATTTCTGGGACGATCGCTCCCTATTTTTATGGTCATGTTCTCAACGAATTGCAAATTCTTTTAGGTAGAGAAGTAGCCAAAGAAGGTAATTTTATTATTGAAACTAGCTTAGCTCCTAATATTCAAAAAAAAGCTGAATTAGCTCTCAAAGATTCCGTTACCAGTAATGGTTCTCGTTTTGGTTATTCCCAAGGAGCAATAGTTACTCTCGATAGCGAGACAGGAGAAATTCTTGCTCTTGTAGGTGGTGTAGATTATACCCAGAGTCAATTTAATCGTGCTACTCAAGCCAAAAGACAGCCAGGTTCTACTTTTAAAGTCTTTGCCTATACCGCAGCCATCAGTCGAGGTATCGATCCAGACAAAGAATATTCCTGCGATCCTGTATCTTGGCAAGGACAACGGTACAAAGGCTGTGAACGTAGTAGCGGAGATATTGATATGTATCGTGGTTTGGCACAATCCGAAAATGCTGTGGCTTTCCGCGTAGCACAGGATGCTGGCTTAAATAGCGTAATTGATACAGCCAAAAGTCTAGGCATTAAATCCCCGTTGACAGCTTCTCCTGGCTTAGTTATTGGGGAAAGCGAAGTTACTGTATTAGAAAATACGGGAGCTTATGCTGCCCTAGCTAATCATGGTATTTGGTCTCGTCCCCATGCTATTCAAAGGATTCTAGATGGTAGTGATTGTATTGAACCGAATAACCGCGAAACTTGTCGGGAAATTTACTCTTTTAGGGATGATCGAGATAATCGTCGCCAAGTAGTATCTTCTAAGGTTGCCGATCGAATGACCAAAATGATGCGTAAAGTAATTAAGGATGGTACAGGGAAAGCTGCACGCATTGGCGAAGGGGAAGTAGGTAAAACGGGAACAACAGATAAAAATGTCGATCTTTGGTTTATTGGTTATATTCCCAAAAAAGAAATAGTCACAGGTATCTGGTTAGGTAATGATGATAATTCTCCTACCTGGGGTAGTAGTGGACAAGCAGCAGCTTTATGGGGTAGTTATATGCGAGATGTTATTAATAAGTAGGGAGTAGTAAGTTGTTGGTTGTTAGTGGAGGGTAAGAGTAGCTAACAAAAATAATCAGTTAATTTTAAGTAAGTCTTATCTTAATATCTACGCGAAAAACTTAAATTTATGTTTGATAGTTAGAAAACTACCTAGAGTACCAATTAACAAAAGACTAGGAAGAGAACTTGATTCGGGAACTGATGTTATAGTTAATGAACCAGAATCAATTGTAATTGTGCCACCAGAATCAACTGTGATAACTCCTCCATTTCCTGAAATATTGTTATTTTCAGTATTTTCTAACCCACATCCATCAGCCACACAGATGCAATACATCTGAAATCGGGGTAAAAAAGAGATGGAATAAAGAACAAGAACGAGTATAAACTCGATGGAGTGAGAAAGAAGGCAAATTTAGCCCAGGGCGATCGTGATCGGCCCCTCATTCTCATGAATCGGTGCTTCATGAGAATAGATAGACAGAGAAAATTCAGTCCACAGCTGGTGAGCTAGAGATTAATTTATTCAGAATTGAAACTAGAATACTTTGGGGAGTAACTACCCAGATAAAATATAATATTTTTGGCAAGATAAGGGGAAAAATTTGAGAGTTAATAGACGTTCTTCTGTCAGATTAACAACTTGTTTAATTCCCTGATAAACTAATAAATGAATGCCTTGAAAACACTGAAATATCCAGCGTAATGTGGGACGAGCTGTTAATTTACCTAACTGATTAGGAATTCCAATTTGGGCATTAAATAACTGGCGACGAACCTCTCTTTGCCCAAGGGAATAAACCATCAAACATAAACCCGTGACTCATCAGGGTAAGAGCATCTCAAACCCTATTGACAAAAGGATTGTAGAACAGTCATCATATAGTCATTATTCATAGCTGCGCGTTTCATTTTTTGACGCAGCGCGCCGCGAAGCGGATCTCTTCGAGATCGCTTCAAAGTTGTCTCTTGATTCAGGGCATTTAGTGCCATGCGTCGCAGCAGAGCCAAGTTACGAGGGGAGTGGCCCGAACGGATGCGACAATGATCCTCATCTCTTGGTGCGCGTTCCTTAGCGGAGGAAACCTCCGCAGGGTCGCACCGCAAAGTTACGTCCAAAGTCCAATGGACTTGGTTTTCGATTCCCCAATGGGTGCGAATCGCATTGCCCAGGTAAGAAGCGTCTGCTGGCAGAGAAGACAGATAAAACTGGACTTCATGGGTAACTTTATTCCAGAGATGGCGTGTTCTCTCCACCATCACAATGGTTTGAAGACCTAACCACTGTCCTGGTTTATAAAGACCACCAAACTCAGACAGAGGAACAGCCCAAACCAGCCGTTTTTCGGTGCGATGATGTCCTGCTTGCTCCGTCCTTACGCTGAGGAGACCTCAGCGCGGGCGGTGCGCTTTTTCGAGCCTGCGGTCATGGTCAACTGTAATACCTTCAAAGTTGTCCGCGCGGGCTTTGTCGAACCAATTTTTGACCTGGGCGTGAAGGGTGGGATGATTAGGAATGAGTGCTAAAACATAATCGGCTTTTTTTTCACGAATCAACCGAACTATCTCCGTCTGAGTTCCCATGGCATCGATAGTAATGATTGCTCCTTGAAGATCGATTAATTCTAATAATGCGGGAATAAAATTGGGGTAAGCTTTACGCTTTTAGCTGCTGGTTTTTTTGGTTTAGCTTTTATAGGTGCAAATCCTTTACCCATCAATTCTTTCCCCTAATACTCTCAATTTACTGTAGTTAATATTAAAGGTATATTATATAAGCGAAATCTTATGACTTTTAGAAAAGAAATTGTATAAGATAACTTTTGTCAAGTACATTTTAGACAAAATTAGATGAGGAGCCCCTGCAAAATATCCGAACATTCTCTAACTTAACTTAGACTTCGGAAAACCTATAACCCTTACTTATATTTCTGCGTCGGCTATTTAGAACTATAGTACTAAATATTTGGGCTGATAAGTCAAGTTTTTAGCTGGCGATCGCTACTTCTGAGAACCTTGTCCATCGACTGACTTTATATTTTTAGAATCGGACTTGGATAATATTTACCTTGATCCAGAAGAGCCATTAGACTTTCCGTTTACTTTTGATCGTGACCTTCTACTTGCACTAAACTTCGATTTCAATTTATATAAAAAACTACAGCAACTTATTAATCATCTTCCTAACCTAAAAAATAAGGAAGGATTTGCACAATGGTGGCGAGCTAACGGTGAAGTTTGGACAGCAGATTTAAGAGCAATAATGATTAAATATTGCAATATCGGTCACGATTGGCAATTTAGCTATGAACAAACAGAATTATTAGAAAACTATTATTTTGCTAACCAACTTTTAACTCAATGTTTGCATCGCGAGTGTTATCTTAGCCGTGAAGTTCGCCAGGAAATAGAAGAGACATTGTTGTTACCCATATCTGAAATTGAGAAAAGAAAATCTATGGGAACAATATAGCAATCTTTAAAGTTGCATTTTATACGTGATGTCCAACTTATTTTCACAACTTCTTATGACCCCTCTCCAAACCTCTCCCCTAAAAGGAGAGAGGCTTAATCTTCTCCCCTTCCCTAGTAGGGAAGGGGCTGGGGGTTAGGTTTTCAAGCAAGTTGTACACGGGATATCTCATCTTAATAAATGGCGAGGCTTCTAACCCTGCTATAGCTCTAGATAAAGTTTTCGGCTATCGGTTGAACCGACAAATAAAAGCTTACAGCTACTTAACTGGTTGCCGAAAACAATAAATATCTTTAATTACCTGCACCCAACCATCCCCTAAAGATTCTAAAATACGATCGCCTTTCTCTTTACTCGCTACAGTAGCATCTCCCATCACGCCAGTTTTGCTTAATTCTTTAGTTAGCCAAGCAAAAGGTAATTTTCCTTCCATAGTTAAGAGACTATTTTCTGGCAAACCAGAGGGATATTCTTTAACGGCATTATCCATCTGAATTTGTTCTGGTAGTAAAGACAGCATAATACTAGTCTCTGCATCTCCTGCATGAATACCATATTCTAATTCTTGTTTGCTTAATAATTCTGCTGCAATATTGGGGACGCGCCAAGTAAATAAAGGAAAAACAGCAAAATCTCCGTATTTTTGATGTATATCCCTAGCAGCTATTTCCATAATTTGGGGTTGTCCGCCATGGGAATTCATTAGTACTAACTTGCGAAATCCAGAACGATAGAGACTATCTGCCATATCCCAAATTACCGAGAGTAGAGTTTCCGCAGTCAGGGTAATTGTGCCAGGAAAATCCCAATGCTCGTTAGATTTACCGTAGTATAAGCACGGTAAAGCATAGGCTGGAATCTTACTATCTAGTTTTGTTAAAGCATTACCCAAAACTCCCATGCTAATGGCAGAATCAACAATAATAGGTAAGTGAAGACCATGTTGTTCGATCGCGCCGATGGGTTGAATAATAACTGTATTTTCCTTATCCTTCATCTCTTCAATTTCTTTCCAAGTCAAATAAGGAAAATAACGCTCTGGAGGAATAAAACCGTGCATCATAATAATTTACAGATACCCCTTGACAAACGACAGGACAACTAATATTTGTTGTAAAAGGTATAATTTCTTTAAGTTATTGTTTTCTTATTGTACAGATTAGTTTATGACTAAATTTTTACTAGCTTTTCTGGCTTCTTCTGCTAGCGTAGTAGTTTTGTTGGTGACGGCGAATTTTCCTTTTTTTAGTTCCCATTCAGCTACTTCTTTGTTTGTTAATAAAGATGTTGTTAATGTGAAGCTGGCTGACTTAAACTTTGCTAGTCCCAGCTTAGGGTTAACTGACTCTCCTCCCCATATTCTTGATGCTAACCTTGGTTGTAGTTGCCCTGCTTGTCTTCAGTTTAGTTAAACTTATCGCAATTAATTTTAATATTCAGTAGATTGAGTCTTAGGAGTATAATCCTGACTCAATTTTTTTATAAATAATTAATAGGAACTCCAAGGGACAAACTTTTGAAATATTTTTACTTAGGTATTATTCATCTCTTTATTTATTATTAATAAAATCTTCTATATAATCACTAATAATGTCGGGAATCACCTAGGTAGTTTAGCAAACAACAATAAAAAGTTGAATTAAATCAA
>JASJDI010000260.1 GCA_030065155.1 Xenococcaceae cyanobacterium MO_188.B29 | reverse complement strand
ATCGCTTGATAATTTGCTCTCATCCATATATAGTATTATTAACTTAGCAAAACACTATATATAGTAGTTGACAACTCTCACTTTTGTTTAACTTGTCACCATTGCCGTCGGGCAAAAGACATCTCACCTGTAATGCGAATTAGCCTAAGAAGAGTACTAAGACTCGCCCGTAATGTCTGTATGGATGTACAGCGTACCGTTGGCGGTTGGATTCTGAAGATGGGAGATAAAGCTAGAAAGTTTCGTCGTTTAGCAGACATTTGGAATATCCTATCGCAAGACGATTGGTATCTTAGCGATATTTTTGCGGGAGATAAACTTATTCCCCTAGAAAAAATTAAACCACCCCGTCCCAGAAAAAGAACCACTCCTTCTGAAAAACAAACTTATCCATTTCTCACACCCGAAGAAGTCATGAGAAGGCGTAATCTGGGTTTACCCAAAGGTTCAAAGATTGCCTAAATTGTGATGAACATAGACATCCTTTTTGAGCGAATTTGTTTAAGTCCCAATAGCTAAAAGTGATTGACTAATAACTTTTCCAAGTACCATGAAAACCAGGGGGAATAACACTAGGCAAACCTAAACGACACAAAGGTTCATCTTCTAGTCGATCGCTCGCATAAATTCTCACTTCACTAAGATCGCTATTTCCATCATAAACAACCGTTAAAATCCAACCTCGATCGACATTATCTGGATGAGGAACATAAATAGGCTCTGTAGGATAACAATTTTCACCCATATCAGCCACAGCTAAATTACCACTCTGTCGATCGAAACGAGCGATCGCGTTTAATAATTCTTGACTAATATCTGTCCCTTCTCGAAATATAGATAGATAAGTATATTGCCAAGGTTGTCCTACTTGATTCTGAGGAATGACAGGAAATTCACAACCTCGATCTAATAATTCTTGTGTCTCGATTACTTTTTCTTTCTGAGTATCAATTGTAATCTCCCATAATGTCCCTTTAGCGGGAGTCGAAGTTTTACCTGTAGCGACTTCTTTAAGATATTGGTTTGTTTGAAAATCTCGATAACGTACAAATTCGATGGTAATTAAGCCATCTTGCTCTGTATAGCCGTTAGTAAAATGCCATTGATACCAAGCATCGGTTTCTATTTTGCTAACTAACTCTAAACTATCGCGATCGAAAACTAAAATTTGTGTTCCTAATTCTGGTTTCCATGCCATGGCATCACTAAAACTTTGGAAACCAAACATTACTGGCAGAAAGTTCAAACGTACTGGAGGGAGAAAAAAGACTAAATATTTTCCAACTAAAACAAAATCATGAACTAAAGATAATCCATCTAAGGAATAAGCATTTTGGCTCTTAATTTTTCCCTTAGAGTCACTTCGATAAATATTTAATTTTGTTTCCTTGCCAGCACTAACACCAAAATTAAAGATATCTCCTGTGTGGGGAGCTATTTTGGGATGAGCCGAAAAAGGTAAGTTAGATAATGAACCCCATAAATTATCTTTTCCTTTAGTTTCAAGATTATGTAGATCTAAAGCATGAGGCAAACCACCTTCCCACAAAGCTAGTAGCTTATCAGGTAATGCCAAAACAGAAGTATTAGCTGCATTTTTAACTTTTTTAGTCCAATTATTCCAAAATCCTCCAGGTGCAGTCATACCATAGTTGGGATAGAGAAACTTATCTGCTGCTGCTTCTTGTTGATAACCTTCTGTTTGTAGGTAGCGATAGGTTGCGGTAGCTTGTCCCTCAGTAAAATGGACAGCTAAAATTCCGCCATCTCCATCAAACCAATGTCCTACTCTTTTGTTCCCACGTTCTAAACGTCCAGGGCCATTGCGATACAACGATCCTTGTAATTCTAGAGGTATTTGACCAGAAATTATTGCTAAAGGGGTTAGAGGAAATTCTTTGGCTGGATTAGCGATCGCTTTTGACCAAGTTATTTGAGTTGACATTACGTTAAGACAATTAAGTTTGACTGAAAATAGGTTCAGTTTTTGCTGGTTGTGGACGAGAACGTTTACCCTTAAGTATTATAGGCACACCATTATGAGGAGCTATTGTACCACCACGTCGTCTAGGCACAACAGGGCGATCGCTTGCTAGAGTCAGCTCATATTTAGTCAATATAGTCGCCAATACTAGTTTCATTTTTAAAAGAGCTAACACATAACCGATACAACGACGATTTCCGCCACCAAAGGGTAAGAATTCATTAGGTGTATATTGTCTCTCTAAAAATCTTTCTGGTCTAAATTTTTTCGGTTCGGGGTAAAGGTCTTCTCGTTGATGAGTTAAGTAAATACAAGGAACAAGCATCGCCTCTGTATCAAAGTGATAACCCATAATTTCTACAGAGGATCTAGCAATGCGGGGAAAAGCAATTATTGCTACAGGATAAATCCGTAGAGTTTCGGAGCAAACCGCAGTTAGATAAGGCAGACGGGAAACTTCTAAAGGATCGGCATTTTCAGGTAAACTGTCTAATTCTTGTAAAAGTTTCTCTTTGACTTTGGGTAATTTCTCAATCCAGTAAAAAGCCCAAGATAAAGACGTAGCCGTAGTTTCATGACCCGCCGTTAGTAAAGTGATCATCTCATCTTTTAGTTCCGCATCAGTCATGGGCTGTCCATCTTCATCGCGAGCAGATAACATGAGACTGAGAACATCATTACCGTTAGAGTCTGGTTGGCTACGTCGCTCTTCAATTTCCGCTTGCAGTAAATCGTATATTGTTTGTCGACAACGTACAAACTGACCCCAAGGACTCCACGCACCCCAATCTTGTTGCAGAATTGGCAGAAATAAAACACTAGCACGAAGAGGTGCGCCAACCATATCTAATAAGTTGGCTATTAGAGGCTTCATCTTTTGATAACGCTCCCCTTCACTTAAGCCGAAAACAACGTGCAGAATTATTTCTAGGGTAATATCCTGCATTGCCTTCTGGGCTTTAAAAGGTTGTCGAGTTTGCCATTGACTAGCTGCCACAGCAGCAATGTCACAAATTGTTTGGGCGTAAGACTTTACTTTCTCACCATGAAAAGGAGGCATTAACAGCTTTCTTTCTCGTTTATGGCGATCGCCATCCATTAAAAATAAAGAATTATCTCCTACAAGTACTCTTATTAGACCATTACCCCGTCCCGCATCAAACTGTCTAGAATCAACACTAAAAATTTCCTGATTTGCTTGGGGATGGCTAACAATTGTAAAAGGAGGAAAACCCAGTAAGTTTAGATTAAATGTATCACCGTATTTCTGTACACATTCTTCAAGGAAACCAAGAGGGTTCATAATCCAATGATAAAGCTGAATTGCAGGAAGAATTTTAGACCCTTCTATTTGTTTCATGACTTACCTAGGTGAGGATTTCCACTAATTATTGTAATCAAATATGATTTGAGAAAAAATACTCACCTCAAGCTATTAGCTCTTATTTTCCATTTCAGACTTTGCTGATTTTTCCTCTGTTGCTTCAGCTTTTTCTCCCGATTCAGATTTTTCAGGAATAGGTACTACATCTAAAGTTGGTTCTCTAGTTTCTACTACTTCTTCAGTTACTGGATTTAACTCTTCTATCACAGAAGGAGGAGTGTAATTAACTTTTGGTTTTGTTTTAGTGGTTTTTTCTATAGTCTCTGAAGATTTAACTTCTGTTTCTGCTTTAACTTGAGAGTCGCTCTTTTCTGTTTCTGGTTCAATTTCCGATTTGGGCTTAACTGTAGATTTTGATTGAACTTCTGATTTTATGGTTGAATCGATCGCTTCTTTCTCTGGTTTAGCTTGGGGTTTTACTTTTGTTTCTGGTTCAATTTCCGATTTTACTTGTGAATCGATCTTTTCTACTAGAGATTTTGATTTCGCTTTCAATTTGACTTTAGAATCAATTTCTTCTGTTGCCGATTTCTCTGATTTAACAGTAGGAGTCTCTTCTTCTTCAGGAAGAGAAACAGTTTCAGGCTGATAATCTTTGTCTACGATACCGCGAGCCTCAGCTAAAGAAATTTCTCCTGTAATTAATTTGGCAAGAGTATCTTTATTTTTTGGTTCATAGGTAATTAACCTAATAGTATTATTGAAAGCATTCTTAGTGGTATTGCCTTCTCGATCTACAATTTCCAATTGAACCCAGTTATTACCACGCTTAAAACCTTCAAGGTATACAGGATGCCAATCATTGAGCGTAAAACTTTCTCCATTAACCGTTACTTTAATCAAGTAATCTTGATTCTTATTACCAATATTTTTTTTTGCTTCTTGATTCAAATAAAAGTCGAGCAGAATTGGCTCTGCACTATAAGTTCCTTGAGGATTACTATAAGTTAGCAACGGTAGAGTATCGTCTGGATTATTATCGTTGGTTTTTGTCAATATATGAAAAGTAGTTTGAGCATAAGCTCGATCATTTTTAAAGCTTTCACCCCAAGGACGAGCAGCCAATAACCTTAGAGTATGAGTACCTGGGGTTAAGTTCTCTAGGACAACAGGTTGCTTAGTATCGTAGATATCCTGATAGGGTTGATTATCTAGAATTAGGTGTAAATGAGTTCCTAAACCTAGTTGTTCGTTTCTAAAAATTGGTAAATCTTTTACTTTCAGACGAACTTCAATTGTATTTTCGGTATATATCTTTTCTTTTTTTGGGTTAAGGATAAAAACTTCTGGTTGATATTTTTCTAAACTTCGATCTAACTCTTGAATAATTGAAGGTGTTGATACTTCAGATAATTTACTTGTTGCCTTCGTCACTACTTCTGCTTGATTAATCGCTCTAGAAGATATTTCCAGTTTGTCATCAAGAGAAATTTTTCCACAACTAAATAAACTAAAGCTTAGGCAAATTACTAATAAGTAAAAGCAAATAGTTTTCATTGAAGCAAATCTATATTTGTAGTTTGACAATGTCTTGACCTATACAAAATCAACCAGCTAATTTCTAATAATTAGACTAGATCAACATATATCAGAAGTTTGCAAAAAAATTATTATTTAGATTTGTAAAGAAAAATATAATTAACCTTGACTTTTAGACTATCTGGTTTAAGCGTAAACCTCGATAAATCAAGAATTCTACAGATTTAAAATTTTGTTAAGCTAACCCGATACAATAGAGGTCAAAGTTTTATCATCTTATTTAATGCTTGTCGCTCAAACCTGAAGAAATTGGTTAAATCAAGCTAAATTATAAAAAAGCAGTGACCTTCACTGACTTTTTATAAAATTAAAAACCTATTTATCAAAAATAGGAAAAGTCTAAAATTATTTATTGTCGGGAGAGGAGAACCCTCATGACAATCAGTCCTCAAAAAGCAGAGGCAAAAGCTAAGGTAGTAGTTGATAATGATCCAGTACCTACTTCATTTGAAAAATGGGGTAAGCCTGGCCACTTTGATCGCTCTTTGGCTAAAGGTCCTAAAACCACTACTTGGATTTGGAATCTTCATGCTGATGCTCATGATTTCGATAGTCATACTAGCGATTTAGAAGATATATCGCGCAAAATCTTTAGCGCGCATTTCGGTCATTTAGCAGTTGTTTTTGTTTGGTTAAGCGGAATGTACTTCCATGGTGCCCGTTTTTCCAACTACGAAGCTTGGTTAACTGACCCTACCGGTATCAAACCTAGCGCACAGGTTGTTTGGCCAATCGTTGGTCAAGATATTTTGAATGCTGACGTAGGCGGTGGCTTCCACGGAATTCAGATTACTTCTGGCTTCTTCTACCTATGGAGAGCTTCTGGCTTCACTAACAGCTATCAGCTATATTGCACAGCAATAGGCGGTCTAGTAATGGCTGGCTTGATGCTGTTTGCTGGTTGGTTCCACTATCACAAAAAAGCTCCTAAGCTTGAGTGGTTCCAAAATGTGGAATCAATGATGAACCATCATTTAGCTGGACTGTTAGGTTTAGGCTCTCTTAGTTGGGCTGGTCACCAAATCCACGTATCTCTACCAGTTAATAAATTGTTGGATGCCGGGGTTGCTCCAAGCGATATTCCCCTGCCTCACGAATTCCTTTTCGACACCAGCAAGATGGCAGAACTATATCCTAGTTTTGCTGAGGGTTTAAGACCTTTCTTTACCCTGAACTGGGGAGTATATTCGGATTTCTTGACCTTCAAAGGAGGCTTAAATCCAGTAACAGGCGGTTTATGGTTATCAGATACAGCCCACCATCATTTGGCGATCGCTGTACTGTTCATCATTGCTGGTCATATGTACCGAACCAATTATGGTATCGGTCATAGCATGAAGGAAATCTTAGAAGGTCATAAAGGAGATCCTTTGCTATTTGGCGGAGAAGGACACAAAGGACTTTACGAAATCCTCACAACTTCCTGGCACGCTCAATTGGCAACTAACTTAGCCCTTCTTGGTTCCTTAACTATTATTGTGGCGCATCATATGTACGCCATGCCTCCTTATCCCTATCAAGCGATCGACTATGGTACACAGATATCTCTGTTTACTCACCATATGTGGATTGGTGGTTTCTTGGTGGTAGGTGCTGGAGCTCATGGTGCGATCTTCATGGTGCGAGATTACGATCCAGCGAAAAACGTCAATAACGTGCTCGATCGTGTTCTTCGTGTTCGTGATGCAATTATTTCCCACCTCAATTGGGTATGTATATTCTTAGGCTTCCATAGCTTTGGTTTATACATTCATAACGATACTATGAGAGCATTGGGTCGCCCCCAAGATATGTTCTCAGATACAGCAATTCAGCTACAACCAGTCTTTGCTCAGTGGGTGCAAAACATCCATACCCTTGCTCCTGGTAATACTGCACCTAGTGCACTTGCATCGGTCAGTCCTGCTTTTGGAGGAGATGTTGTAGCTATTGGTGGTAAAGTAGCCATGATGCCTATTGCCCTTGGAACAGCGGACTTTATGGTGCATCATGTTCATGCTTTTACTATCCATGTAACAGTACTAATTCTGCTTAAAGGCGTTCTCTACGCTCGTAACTCTCGCCTAATTCCCGATAAATCTGAACTAGGCTTCCGTTTCCCTTGTGACGGACCAGGACGCGGTGGCACTTGTCAAGTATCTGGTTGGGATCATGTTTTCCTTGGTCTGTTCTGGATGTACAACTCCATCTCTGTAGTAATCTTCCACTTTAGTTGGAAAATGCAATCGGATGTATGGGGAACAGTAGCACCAGATGGTAGTGTATCTCACATTACCGGTGGTAACTTCGCCCAAAGTGCAATCACCATCAATGGTTGGTTACGGGATTTCTTGTGGTCTCAAGCTGCAAACGTAATTAATTCTTATGGTTCTGCTTTATCCGCCTATGGAATTATGTTCCTAGCCGGTCACTTTATCTTTGCCTTTAGTTTAATGTTCCTATTTAGTGGTCGTGGCTACTGGCAAGAATTAATTGAGTCAATCGTTTGGGCTCACAACAAGCTTAATGTTGCTCCTGCTATTCAACCTCGTGCTTTGAGTATTACTCAAGGTCGTGCAGTAGGAGTTGCGCACTATCTTTTAGGAGGTATTGTCACAACCTGGGCATTCTTCTTAGCGAGAACCCTGTCGTTGGGATAACAAAATTACCTTTAAACTTAGCCAATCCTGCTGGGGTGGTTGTAAGATAACAATTAAGCTACCCCATCGAGATTGGCAAGGTAGTGTTCCCCAAAACAAAAGTAAAATCTAACAAAAGAACAAAGCGGAAAGATTAGGGCAGTTTAACCCCATAGAAAACCGTTTTAAAAACCAAAAACTGTAATGAACTTAAATAGTTCTAAGCAGTAAAACAGTAAAAGATGAGCAGCATTAATTAACTGCATTAGTCTCATTTTTAACCAGAGGAGAATTCCTAAAAGACCTATGGCAACTAAATTTCCCAAATTTAGCCAGGATCTAGCACAAGACCCAACAACACGTCGGATTTGGTACGGAATTGCTACCGCTCACGATTTTGAAATCCATGATGGCATGACTGAGGAAAATCTTTATCAAAAGATTTTTGCCTCTCACTTCGGTCATCTAGCAATCATTTTCTTGTGGACTTCCGGTACTCTTTTCCATGTAGCTTGGCAAGGTAATTTCGAGCAGTGGGTTAAAGATCCTTTAAATACCCGTCCTATCGCCCACGCGATTTGGGACCCTCACTTCGGTAAAGGAGCAATTGATGCTTTCACTCAAGCAGGTGCTTCTAACCCAGTAAATATTGCATATTCTGGGGTGTATCACTGGTTTTATACCATTGGGATGAGAACCAATGATGAACTGCACGGCGGTGCTATGTTCTTATTGATTCTAGCTTCCCTATTCTTGTTTGCAGGCTGGTTACACCTACAGCCCAAGTTCCGTCCTAGCTTAGGTTGGTTCAAAAACGCTGAATCTCGCCTCAATCACCACTTAGCAGGTCTATTTGGGGTTAGCTCTTTAGCTTGGACTGGTCACTTGGTACACGTAGCTATTCCTGAGTCTCGTGGGCAGCATGTAGGTTGGGATAATTTCTTGACTACTCCTCCCCATCCAGCAGGCTTAGCACCCTTCTTTAGCCTGAACTGGGGAGTGTATGCTCAGAATCCAGATACTGCCAGTCATGTGTTTAACACATCGGAAGGTGCAGGAACAGCAATCCTAACTTTCTTAGGTGGGTTCCATCCTCAAACAGAATCTTTGTGGCTAACTGACATTGCTCATCACCATTTAGCGATCGCTGTAATCTTCATTATTGCAGGTCATATGTACCGTACTAACTTTGGTATTGGTCATAGCCTCAAAGAAATTAATGAAGCTCATAATCCTCCAGAAGGTACTCCTTTTGGGGGAGCGCTCGGTGCTGGTCACAAAAACATGGTTGATACTCTCAACAATTCTCTCCATTTCCAGTTAGGTTTAGCACTAGCTAGTTTGGGTGTTATTACATCTTTGGTAGCACAGCATATGTATGCTTTGCCTTCCTACGCCTTTATTGCCAAAGACTATACTACTCAAGCAGCTTTATATACTCACCATCAGTATATTGCTGGCTTCTTGATGACAGGAGCATTTGCCCATGGAGCGATCTTCTTGGTCAGGGATTACGATCCAGAAGCTAACAAAAACAATGTGTTAGCTCGGATGTTAGAGCATAAAGAAGCTCTGATCTCTCACTTAAGCTGGGTTACTCTCTTCCTTGGTTTCCATACCCTAGGCTTATACGTTCACAATGACGTAGTTGTTGCTTTCGGTACACCAGAGAAACAAATCTTAATTGAGCCAGTCTTTGCTCAGTTCGTTCAAGCAGCTTCTGGTAAAGCACTATATGGATTTGACACTCTACTATCCAATCCTGATAGCTTGACTCAGACTGGTGCAGCATATCTACCTGGTTGGTTAGATGCAATTAATAGTGGAACTAACTCTCTATTCTTAACCATTGGTCCTGGTGATTTCTTAGTTCACCACGCGATCGCTCTTGGTTTACACACCACTACTTTGATTCTAGTCAAAGGTGCTTTAGATGCTCGTGGTTCTAAATTAATGCCCGACAAGAAAGACTTCGGTTTTGCCTTCCCTTGTGATGGTCCTGGTCGTGGCGGTACTTGCGATATCTCTGCTTGGGACGCATTCTACTTAGCCTTGTTCTGGACACTAAATACTCTGGGTTGGTTAACTTTCTACTGGCATTGGAAACACCTGGGTATCTGGCAAGGTAACGTTGCTCAGTTCAACGAAAACTCTA
>JASJDI010000259.1 GCA_030065155.1 Xenococcaceae cyanobacterium MO_188.B29 | reverse complement strand
TGGAGTTTCACCAAAAAGCGTTTCTATTGCCGAAATTAATTTGGGAATGAATTCTTCATCTTTTTCTCCAAGATTTAAACTAACCTGGTGTTGACTTAATGTTCCTTCTGCCACATACCAACCCAAGAAATACATTAATTCGCTATTTATAGGCATATAGCGGTTAAAAGCTTTATCATGGTGTGCTTTAGGTACTATCTTAATTTCTTCTCCTAATTGATTTAATTCGCTAGGAGTAAAGAAACTAACCGGTTTATACGCGCTTACTTCTCGCCAAAGTGCATTCTTACTGTGATCGTTTTGTTCCAACAAGCGATCGATCTTAGAGGGGAAAGTTTGATAAACAATATTATCATATCCACCAATAGCTTCTAGATAGTTCATAAAGTCAGGTAGAGTAGGGCGATTAATACCTCGTTCCCAGTGACTAATTGTAATTGGTTGTTTAACATCACATAAACTAGCAACTTGTTTTTGAGAAATCCCTGCTGACTGACGCTGACTAATTAGTTTTTGCCATTCTTCTGTTTCTAACTCTACTCTGGGGTTATCCCATTGTTCGGGTTTATCCACTTTGGCTAAGACTCTTTTAGCTGCTACTTCTCTAACGGCTTCTCCTTGTAAGTAGAGAGAGTCAGTTAAACCTGCTTCATAGAAAGTCTTAAGTAAATCAACACGAGTAAGACTTTCTTGGGGACGAGGTAAACGACGACTAGCAACTAATAAATCTCCTTCCCTTATTTCATTACCTTTTTTTAGCTTCACTTCTCCATCTTCATAAACAAATACACTATGGGAAGAAGTTACTTTGACTGACCGATTATATCTGGTAGTTATTTTATACATCGGTTCTTCATGGCTATGACGAATGACCGCTTTAAGAGGACGGAAACGAGTAGCATGAGTCACAGGATCGAAAGAAATTACTTGATATCTTTCTGTGGTGCGTTTTCCTTCGACACATTCATCGATAAAATCGCCAATATTTACAAATTCTGTTTTACCTGTATATTCATCCAAAACTAAAGTGGGTTCATCACCAGCCACACTCATAATTACGATGCGGTGGTAACGTAACTGAGAAGGATCGAATTCTTCCCCTTTGATACCCAATCCTAAAGCAGTAATCATGGATTGGATTTCATTGTTTTTATAAATCTTGGCATCGTCAGTTTTCTCAATGTTGAGAATTTTACCTCTAAGGGGCAAAATTGCCTGAAATTGTCTGTCTCGTCCTTGCTTGGCACTATTGTGAACAAACACACCACTAGCTAATAGAAAATTATGAGTTTCGGGAACTTCAATATCGTAAACATCATATTTTTTCTCTACAGGTTCGATGTTAACAATATGGTATTCCTGTAAGGTGGGCATTGCATACCCTACCTTCGGTTTGACGATTGTGGGAGCATTACCTAAAGATTTCTGTTGGTATTCTTGTAAGGTGGGCATTGCCCACCCTACTTGGGAATTCGCAAAAGACTTTAATGAATCATCGGGAGTTAGTGATGCTGCTGCTTTATAACTACCATCTCGTAACATGAAACGATGGTCGGGAGTACAAAGAATTTCTTCTCCATTATCTAGAGTTACCTTAATTACTTCTGTATCTTTTTTGGTAATTCTGGCATTGATAATTTTTTCAACACCGATTTGACCATCCTGACGAATTGTATAACAGAAATTTTGTTTACCTTGTTCTTGTTCTACTACCAACTCTTCAAAACTGAGAGAACGTCCATCGGTTAACGTTACCTTTGTCGTACCAACAAAACAACCTCCTGCAGAGTCGCCCTCCACCAGGAAGATTTCTGTCTCGGCAGGATCGCGAGAACTACAATCTGCTAACTTACCAGGTAGAGTGGTAGATTCTAGTACTGATTTACGACGGACTAATTCTCTAGCGCGTCTGGCTGCTTCTGCTGCTTTAAAAGCTTGAATAGCTTTTTCGATAATAGAATCACCAACATTGAGATTAAACTCTAAATAGTCATTTAATACTTCCCCAACCAAAGAATCGACAATCCCTCTAACTTCTGTATTACCTAGTTTAGTTTTCGTTTGTCCTTCAAATTCTGGTTCGGGTACCTTAACGGAAATCACCCCTGTTAAACCTTCTCTGATGTTTTCTCCACCAAGGTTTTTATCCGCATCTTTTAATTTATTCCGCTTACGCGCATAATTATTCATGGTACGGGTAAGAACTGTTTTTAATCCTTCTAGATGCGTACCACCGTCGATAGTGCGAATATTATTGGCAAAACCTAACAAGTTATCACTAAAAGCATCGATACACCATTGCAAAGCGACTTCTACTGTAACACCGTTTTTCTCTCCTGAAACGTAGAGAATATCTGGGTGTAAGGCTTGTTTTTCCCTAGTCATGTATGCCACATATTCTTTAATACCACCTTCGTAGAAATAAACTTCTTGACGGGGTTCTTCCAAACGATAATCAGTAAAAGTAATCCTAACTCCGGCATTGAGATAGGCTAACTCTTTCAATCTTCCTGCTAAAACACCATATTCAAATTCGATCGTATCAGTAAAAATTGTGGCATCTGGGAAAAAGTTTACCGATGTCCCTGTTTGTTGGGGATTTTCTTTATTGGCTTCAACTTTTAATTCACCTTGAGGTTGTCCTTTTTCATAGCGTTGTAAGTGAGTTTTCTTATCTCTCCAGACAGTTACTTCTACCCATTCGGATAAAGCATTAACAACCGAAACCCCCACACCATGTAAACCACCAGAAACTTTATAACCACCACCACCAAATTTACCCCCAGCATGGAGAACAGTCATCACAGTTTCCAATGCAGACTTACCTGTTTTGGGATGAATGCCTGTAGGAATACCTCTTCCATCATCTGTTACTCGAATTGAACCATCTGCGGTAATATCTATTTCTATATGAGTGCAATAACCAGCAAGTGCTTCATCGATCGAATTGTCTACTACTTCGTATACTAGATGATGTAGTCCTCTTGGCCCTGTCGAACCTATATACATCCCTGGACGTTTACGTACTGCTTCTAATCCCTCAAGGACTTGAATTTGATCTGCACCGTAGCTACTGGTCATGTAAATCTCCGAATAATCGCTTAAGAGCTTGGTAAAATCTTTTTTAGGATAAAAGACTCAAAAATTTTAACATATAAGGCAAGGTGACTGTTTAAAAGCACTCTGAAGATAATTTTATTAACAAATGCAACCCTTTTTCAGTTAACAGTCAACAGTGCGACCTAAATACTATTGTACTATTTAAAAGGTGATAAAGAAGAATTTAATCAAAAGCAACAAAAAGCCTAAGAGAAAATATTATCATTTATGTTTAAGGAAAAACGCGATCACATTATCGTTACAATACTGATAAAATCAAGATCTCATCATGACTGTAACTACTACTAACGAAACAACTAATGCCATAGTGTTACAGATGTCTCCTGTAATTTCCCTGAGTGAAGATAGCTTATTTGATTTTTGTCAGCTTAACTCCCATCTTCGCATCGAACGGACAGCTACAGGAGAATTAATTATTATGTCACCAGCAGGTTCAGAAACAGGAAACCGCAATTTTAAATTAATTCAACAGTTAGCTAATTGGACAGATAAAGACGGTACAGGAATTGGTTTTGATTCTTCGGCTGGATTTATTTTACCTAATGGTGCGACCAGAAGTCCTGATGCAAGTTGGATTAAACTTAGCAAATGGAATGCTTTATCTGATGAACAAAAAGCGAAATTTGCCCCGATTTGCCCCGATTTTGTTGTCGAAATTCGCTCTCCTAGCGATAGTTTAAAAACCTTACAAGATAAGATGCAAGAATATATAGAGAATGGGGCATCTCTTGGGTGGTTGATCGATCGAAAAGATCGCCAAGTTTATATTTATATTCCTAATAAAGATGTGGAATGTTTAGATAATCCCGTAACTGTAAGTGGTGGTTCTTTATTAGTTGGGTTTAATTTAGATTTAACTAAAATTTGGTAGATATGAGGATATAAAAAATAGAATGTAACCATTCACTCCCCCCAAGGCGCGATCGCCAAAATTCTCCACCTAAGATAAAAATTAGAGTGAGGAAAACTACAAGTCAAAAGTAAATTAGGGAAAGGCTCTAATTTCTGGTTTGAGACAGTTTTTTATTATTAAAGACCGACATTATACCTATCTTGAAAATAGAAACGTAATGAAGGTTATCTAATTCTTCATCCTTGTATGTCACAATTCCCGCAAAAGCCTGCTTGAGGAAATCATTTGTTTCCTTCTACTTCCATCCACATTGAATGTTATCTAGAAAACTTTAATGTCGTCACCTCTATCTAATTGCTGATGACTAACCTCATAGGTCAAAGCCTACAAAATGGCAAATATACCCTCGACCAAGAATTAGGACAAGGTGGTTTTGGCATCACCTACTTAGCCACCAATTCAAGTTTGGGTCAGGTAGTGGTGATTAAAACCCTCTCTGAGGAACTACGACAAAAGTCTAAGGTAGCCAAATTGAACTGCCAGTTTCAGGATGAAGCCAGAAGACTGGCGAAGTGTTCTCACCCTAATATCGTTCGAGTCAGCGATTTCTTCATGGAAGAGGGACTGCCCTACATCGTAATGGAATACATTCCTGGATTAACGCTAGACCAAATTGTGCTGCCAGACAAACCTTTACCAGAAGCTACTGCCATCCACTACATCCGGCAGGTAGGAGAAGCCTTGAAAATTGTCCATCAACAGGGCTTGCTCCATCGAGACATCAAGCCGAAAAATTTGATTTTGCGTCAGGAGACTCAACAAGTAGTGCTGATTGACTTTGGCATTGCGCGAGAGTATGAACTTGGTTCTATTCAAGCTCATACTAACCTGGTATCAGAAGGCTATGCGCCTATTGAGCAGTATCTCCCAGAAGCATTGCGTACCCCGGCTACTGACGTTTATGCTCTGGCTGCCACTCTTTATACCTTGTTAACTGCTAGAATTCCTTTATCGGCGATGGGACTATATCATCTTCCGCCCATTGACCCCCGCCAAGTCCGCTCTGATTTAAGCACTATGGTAAGTCAGGCAGTGAAGTGCGGAATGACTTTAGAACCAGAACACCGCCCTGCCAGTGTGGATGAGTGGCTCGCTCTGTTATCTGAAAGTACCAGTCCGTCAGCAGTCAAGATTGAGTCAACTTCTTCGGTGACAACCAAACCATTTATCCCCCAGCAGTCAGTCGATCTAAATACTACCGTTGTTAAATCACAGCATTTTTTCCAAGCTCAAGAGAAGCCCAAGGATTTTTTAGGAGAGGAAGAAGATAAGAGAGCCATAAACTCATCTGAGAAGTCTTTATCGTCAATCTTGTCTGACCCATCTTATGACCGTAGAGAAGATTCATTAGAAGAAGCTCAAACCCAACTGATGTTGAAAACTTCTAGTGAAAAGCCAGATTTGGCTCCCCGAAGTATTGTTTCTAGTTTTTTAATCTCCCGTCAGAGGAAAGTTGTGGTACTGCTGGTTACAGCAATGATAGCACTAGGAGGATTTCCGCTCACCAGAAGGATATTCCAATTCTCCGACCTAACTCCTACAGGAGAAAAGATTAAGGAGTTTGAGCCAGTTCAATTACCTCTAACTGTTAATGAAGAATCTCAACCACAGACTCTAGAAGCAACTGTTTTATCTCCTCTTAATGAGACATCTGCCACACCTATTCCATCTCAATCGGTTGATAAGATTTCCTCAACGGAAGAGAAACGAACTGTGCAGTCATCAGACACTAAGAGCCTCTCGGAAACTTTAGTTACTGAACGAGAACAAGCAACTCAGAAATCTCAGTCAGCAACTTCGACACCTGTTGATAAGGTCCTCTCCGTCGAACCGCAAAGAATACCCGTTCCCCCAAAGGCTACCTCTGCGGACTCCGAAGCCCAAGCCAGAGAGGCAAAACAACAAAGGGAAGCACTCAAAAGACAAGCTGAACAACGAAGGGAAGAACTTAAAAGACAAGCCGAACAACGAAGGGAGACACGTAAAAGAAAAGCCCAACAACAACGGGAAAGGCGAAGACATGGAAAAGGTAAGAAAAAATAATTTTGATAGTAACATTTTCAAACATCATTTTTAGTATTTCCCCAACTGCTCGAATCAATATCCTACATGCGCAACTGCTGCTTAATTTTTTACGGGCAGAGCAAAAAGTTTTCTATCAATATCTTTAGTCATAATTATTTTCTCAATACTGATACTTCAAAAGCTTCTAAACTTGCGGGCAGATTAATTATTTTGTCAGTTTCTCTTACATTAGAAACTAAAACTTGCCAATTGTCTTTTGATATATGCTCGTCTATAGTTAAATCTTTTTCATAGGAAAAATTGATTAAGATCAAAACTCGTTCGGCTTTAGTTTCTCGCACATAAGCTAAATGTTCGTAAGGATAATGAATTAGAGTTCTCCAGTTACCAATACGTAAAGCTTCATTGTTTTTTCTAGCTTTGATTAACTGTCGATAGAAATTCAAAATTGAGTCTGGCTCTTTTAATTCTCGCTCCACATTAACTTCTGGATAATTTTGATGTACTGGAAGCCAAGGTTCAACATCCTTACCAAAACTAAATCCGGCATTAATGGAATCATTCCATTGCATTGGAGTACGCGCCCCGTCTCGTGGTGGTGGTAACTCGCCAGTTTCACTTTTAACTATTGCTTTATCCTGAATTTTTTCTGGTGGAATATCTTCATTATCAACCATGCCAATTTCTTGACCATAGTAAAGAACTGGAGTTCCTCTAACTGTTAGTAATATAGCTGCTGCTGCTTGAGCAATTCCTAATGGATTAGTACATAAGCTACACTCAATCCAACGAGATAAATGTCTGGGAATATCATGATTGTCTAAGAAGTAAGTTGGCCATGCTCCTTTAGGGGTAATTAGCTCTTTTTTATCTATTTCTCGCTGTAAATAGCCAGGATACCAAGGGCTAAGAGGAAATTCAAAAGTAAAAGCTAAGTGTAATTCATCATTATTAATGCCATAAAAAATAGTTGAATCATAGAGCCTATTATCAATAAAAGTCTCTCCAATTAGAACTCGGTCTTCATATTCATCAATTATGTTTCTAATTTCTTGAATAAGTTGATGATTTTCGGGAAGATTTTTGTCATATAAGTGATGTTGATTGTGGTAATTATTTTTATCAGTTGCTCCAAACTTTACTGGATTATAACGATAATATTTATCTTTGCTATAGACACTAGAAGCATCTAATCTAAAACCATCAACTCCTTTATCCAGCCAAAACCTAATCATTTGAAAAATTGCTGTTTTAGCTTCAGTATTATGCCAATTTATATCTGGTTGATTTTTATTAAAAGTATGGAAATAATATTGCTTTCTCGCTTCATTAAAAGTCCAACCAGTTCCGCCAAAATAAGACAACCAATTATTAGGAACTCCGCCATCGGGTGCAGGGTCTTGCCAATGATACCAGTCGCTTTTAGGATTATCTTGACTAGAACTAGATTCAACAAACCAGCTATGTTGATTAGAGGTGTGATTGATTACTAAATCGAGAATGACTTTAATACCTCTTTTGTGGGATTCTTCCAGCAAAATTTCAAAATCTTCTAACGTACCAAATGTATCGCTAATATCATAATAGTCACTGACGTCATAACCATTATCAATCATTGGTGACTGATTAATTGGAGATAGCCAAATAGCATCAATTCCTAAAGAGGTTTCGCTGTTAGGATTACCATCATTAAGATAGTCTAATTTTTTGATAATTCCTTGTAAATCTCCTACACCATCGCCGTTAGCATCAACAAAAGTTAGGGGATATATTTGATAAATTACACCTGTTTGCCACCATTGTTCAGCATTAGATTTTAGATCTTGTCCCATATTTAATGTCTTTCCTTCTGTCTCTTTGGTTCTCTGTTAATTGTTAGTTGCTACCCAATTTTCAGATATGCTTTGCTAATTCTTGTCAGGATAAAATATCAAGGTATTGTAAATAATTTTTAAAGATAATTTAATTTCATCAAATGTTTTTGAATATAATTTACAAAAATATCAGTATATTTGCTCATATTTAATAGTGTCTAAAAAACAGCTTAGAGGAATTTTTGCATGTTTTATAGTGAATTGTGTTAATGTCTAACTATATCTTCACATTCTCTACAATATTTCTTGGCGATCCAAGGGTGTTCCCCATTCGGACACAATTTACAACAAATATTTACTGTTTTTTTCTGATATTTTAAATAAATTTCTGCTGCTAATAACATAGCTAAAGATGGGGCAAAATAATAAATCCAAAAATCAGTTGCTAATTGCTAATTGTTAGTTGTTAATTCTTTATTTATGGTTTTCTAATTCTTGTACTTCTTTCTGGAGGAAATAATTCAGAAAAGTTCTAATTCCTGAGACAGCAGCTAATTTTCCGATCGCATCCCAACTAGGAGAAATAGCAGTAGCAGCGATATCTGCTGCTAAAAGAAACTCTAAAGATAGAACTAAAGACAAGCCTAAATCTAAACGAACTGAATACAGGACTTTAGGTCGATCGATTCTCTTCCTGACTGCCAATAATTTGATAATAGCTCTAATAATTCCGATTGTTAAAATCAATAAAGCAAAACATTCAATTGCAATTTTGAGAAAGAAAGCAGTTTGTATTAAGAATGCTTCTGCAACATGGTTTAAGTCCAAGTTATCTTCTAAAGGTACATTTTCTCTAGATGCAAGTGCGATCGCCAAATAATTAAATCCCATAGTTTTCGCTTTCCCTTGCTACTTCTAGTCCCAATAAATCTTGGTAGAATTGGCGACTGGTTTCTGTATCAGAAATAGCGATCGGGGTATGATTTATGCTAAGGAATAGTTTTTCTGTCGGCTTTTGCCAACGAGGATCGCCTTTATCTGGGGGAAAGTAAATTAGTTTTACAGTATTATCCTCGGACTCATCGAAAGACGATAATAACCACCTGTATTATTATAATCAGAAAGAGAATAAGTTCTAATTACGGGGCGAGGTTGTTCGGGGATATCTAATTTAATAGTTAAAAATTGTCCTGGCTTAAAATCAGGAAGTTCTCCACCATCTTGAGGTTTTAAATAAAAAGAAGTAATTTCTTGACTTTCTTTAATCTTACGATCGACGATAAAATTACGCCAATCTTTCCATGTTTGCTCCTTATTAATAGATTCAGTCTCAGTTCTTTGTGATGCTTTTTTCTGACTGGGTTTATAGCAAGTTGCAACGCCGATCGCAGGAGCAGCGATCGCGCCTATCAAAGAACCATAAACTCCTAATTGATAATTGGCTTTACCTTCTTTTGGACTGCTAATACCAATTACTAGAGCAAAGACCATAGTAAATATTGAAAAAACAGCCGAGGCACCTGCAATGCTTCTTACTAGAGGATTTTTAATTTGTTGTAAGCTTTCTAATATAATATTTTTTGCTAATTAATGACAAGAGTAAATTGATTTACGACAGAAAATAAACGAATAATATTCTTTCTATTTAGTGCAAATTATATTGATAGCAATAAAACAGAAAAAAGTAAATTACCACTGAGAAAAGAAACAAAACAAGTTTTATTTTCATCAGGTAATTCTTTTTTAAGAACATTGAGAATGACACGTTACTGCTCACCGCAACAGAGCAGTTTTATTGAGAATGGTTTAGGGAAGGCGATCGC
>JASJDI010000017.1 GCA_030065155.1 Xenococcaceae cyanobacterium MO_188.B29 | reverse complement strand
ATTCAGCAAAAACGCGAACCATTAGAGGAAACATTACGTCGAGTTTTACGAGAAGAACTCAAGCAAATAGAAAAAAAATAGACCTATGCGCAAAAGTCAAAAGTTAAACGGTAAGGAAAGACAAGCGTTGCGCGGGAAGGCTTTCAAGTGTATGATTTTTAGATTTGATAGCTTAGATCGAGACAAAAGGGACAAGGAAGATAAGGAGGACAAGGGAGAAAAGTCTATTCTTTCGTTAGGGAAGATCGTCTTCGGTTAGGTTGGCATCTTTCAAAATTCCTTTTAAAGTTCCTGGGGGTAAATCTCGATTGCCGTGAACTGGAATAACTAATATTTTAGCCGAACCAGGTAGAGAATAAATGTAGTGGCTGCCTTTGATTCTTTTCAGTTTCCAACCCAATTTTTCTACGACCTTACCAAGTTTTTTACCAGAGATAGATTTCATAGAGAAATTTCTATTAGTTGTTTTTGGTCATTGGTTTGGTCTTGTTCGCTGGCAACTTCTAGCCACCCTTCAACCGCTTCAGATAGCATCTCCATCAGATGATCGTAGTTTTCTCCCCAAGTATGGCAACCTGGCAAAGCAGGTACAGATGCACACCAGATGTCTTCTTCTTGCCAAATAAGAACTTTAAGTTTCATAGTCAATTTCTAGTTAAATAATTTTATGTTATCAGTCATCTTAAGAAAGTTGAGGGACTTTGATTTTGCCCGTAACAGCTTCGCTAATTAGGGCGGTGCGGTATTCTTTTTGCAGTTCGATGATTCTTTCTAAAAATAAGTACTTGTGCAAAATAAACCCGTGTACTTTAACAATAGGCAGAGGGGCAGGGGTGCAGAGGTGCAGGGGAGAAAGGTTGATGTTTTTCGAGCAAATTATTGATAATGTGTAGTTTTATTTTTAATTACTGTTCTCTCTTCCCTGTTCCCTCTTCCCTCAAACAGATAGCTAAAAACTACTGGTTTCAAACTAGATGCGGTTTAGCTTAATAATAATTATCAAAAGGTGGGCAAAAAATACATATCTAAAAATGATTTTTATTATCCCTCTTCTGTCACTTTCCGATATTTCCTAATAGTAAAAACGAATACTCTATTTTTCAAAGCTATACACAGCAAGCAATTCTAAGTGTGAATTTTCACACTTAGAATAATTTTGTCGATTTTGTCGACTCCTGGAATTTTTACTAGTAAATAACATGGCGATTGCTTACTATATAACAATTACAGAAATTACAAATTACAAAAGTTTTCGGAGTCTGACAGAAAAGGGATACAAGCTATAAGCTTCTAAAATTCCTAACTTAGAGTTTAAAGCTTATAGCTAATAGCCAATTTAAGCCATTCCTTGTTGATAGCGTTTATTTACTTCTGTCCAGTTAACTACATTCCACCATTGTTGGAGATACTCTCCCCTTCTATTGCGATAGTTTAGATAGTAGGCGTGTTCCCAAACATCATTACCCATAACAGGATACATTCCATCCATGAGAGGACTATCTTGATTGGCTGTTCCCATTACTTTTAGTTGTTTATTGCTATCTAAAACTAACCACGCCCAACCACTACCAAACTGTTTAGCACCAGCATCATTAAACTGTTCTTTAAAAGCCTCGAAGCTACCAAAAGCACTAGTAATAGCAGTCGCGATCGCTCCTGTGGGTGTTCCTCCCCCATTAGGACTCATAATTTCCCAAAACATCTTGTGGTTAACGTAACCACCGCCATTATTACGCACTGTTACTAAAATATCTGCTGGTACGCCGTTAATATCGCGTACAATATCTTCAGCAGATTTACTGGCTAATTCTGGATACTTACTAACTGCTTTATTGAGATTCTTGGTATAACCAGCATGATGTTTATCATGATGAAATCTCATGGTTTCTTCATCAATATAAGGTTCAAGGGCATTGTAGTCATAAGGAAGGGGTGGAAGCTCAAATGGACCTTCACTACCGTCATTTAGGGACTGGGCTAAAGTAGACTTAGCAAAACTTCCCAAAGCCATAGTGCTAATACTAGCACTCGCTAGAAAAAGAAAATCACGACGATTAAGAACCATTGGTTTAGTAAAATTAGAGTTTAAAGGGAATAAAGTGCATCAAAATACTTGCCTTTCGGTAATTATTTTGGTGATTATAGTAATTCAAGTAGATGCTTACTTCAGGGAAGATTGTACCAACTTATCAATTAATTTTTACTGAAAAATTTCTGAGAGAAGCTAGTTTAAAGATTTTTTCTAATTCCTGAATTTTTGCTCGACAAAGCAGTATCTTGCCTATCTAATTCCTTCTACAACCAAAATTTTTGCTTTATGCACAAAATCTCTTATTTATTGCAAACTGTTGCAGACTGTTAAGTTACCAAAGTAAAAGCAATCGCGCAAGGAAAAAAAGATAAATTTGTAGAACGAGAATAAGCAATCTCCTTAAAAGCCAGTACCCTAGATTTTATGACTCAAACTGATACTTTTAATCTCATCAAACAGATGCAACAGTCAGAATTTTATCCTCATTCGACAGTTGAATCTATTGAATTAGTACAAACTCATATTTCTTATGTCTTTTTAACTGGAGATTATGCTTACAAGCTAAAAAAGGCAGTTAACTTCGGCTTTCTAGATTTTTCCACTCTGGATCAAAGACAACATTTTCTGGCAGAAGAAATTCGCCTGAATGAGTCGATCGCACCCGAATTATACTTGGAAGTACTACCTATAACTCAAACTGGAGATCGATATAGTTTGGGTGGTGAAGGGGAAGTAGTAGAGTATATTCTTAAAATGCGTCAATTTCCCCAAGCAAATCTTTTTGTCAATTTGTTTGCAGCCGGGAAACTTGACATTGAGCAAATGGAAGAATTAGGCAAAATTGTGGCTCAATTTCATAGCCAAGCGGAAACTAATGAGTATATTCGCAGTTTTGGGACAGCAGCTAAAATTAGGGAAGCCTTTGACGAAAATTATCAGCAGACAGAAAAGTATATAGGTATTGTACAAACTCAATCACAATTTGACGAGACGAAAGCCTATACAGATAAGTTTTTTGCTGAAAAAGAGGCATTATTGGAAAGCAGAAGAGAAAATCACCAAATTAAAGAATGTCATGGCGATTTACATCTGAAAAATATTTGTTTATGGCAAAATAAGATCCAACTATTCGATCGCATTGAATTTAATGAGCCTTTCCGCTTTGTTGATGTTATGTATGACATTGCTTTTGCAGTAATGGATTTAGAAGCAAGAGATAGAAAAGATTTTGCTAATGCTTTTCTGAATACTTATTTAGAACAAACGGGAGATTGGTTAGGATTACAATTATTACCTCTATACCTAAGTCGTCAGGCCTATGTAAGGGCAAAAGTAACTTCTTTTCTGTTAGATGATCCTGGTATTCCTAAGGAAGTTAAAGAAGAAGCAGCTAAAACTGCAACCGATTACTATCAGCAAGCTTGGGCATATACGCAAAATCGAGCGGGCAAAATTATTTTGATGTCTGGTTTGTCTGGTGCGGGCAAAACTACAGTTGCTAAAGAGATCGCCAAAAACATTAATGCTATCCATATTCGTTCTGATGCTGTTCGTAAACATTTAGCTGGTATTCCTCTTAACGAGAAAGGAGGGGAAGAAATTTATAGTGAGGAAATGAGTCAGCAAACTTATGGTAAGATGCTAGAGTTAGGGATTTTATTAGCAGATATTGGGTTTCCAGTTATTTTAGATGGTAAATACGATCGAGTTGCCCTGCGTCAAAAAGCGATCGCGACTGCTAAAGATAATAATATTCCGCTAAAAATAATTAACTGCACCGCACCAACAGAAGTCTTGCGCGATCGACTAGATAAGCGCAGTGGAGATATTTCTGATGCTACAGTGGAGTTACTTAGTAGTCAACAAGCAAAAGCCGAGGACTTCACAGAAGAGGAGAAACCTTATGTAGCTACAATTGATACCAGTAAGGTAGATTGGCAGGAAAATCTTCTTGATTTATCGTAAGTTCGATCGCCTATCTTAGCCTTTTCGACAAAGAGGGCTGATACTAATACTTCTCGTTTAAGCCCAAAATCAAGTAAAGTAAAAATTATTTTGAGAAGACAGAATCAGTCTAATAAACCTCGGTTTTGTTTGGGGGAAAGGTTAAAGGTAAAAGGGAAAGGGAAAGAAAATTTATCCTTTTCCCCTTCTCCTTTCTCCTTTGCCCTGACTTCTGAAAGAAGTCTTCTGATTAACCTTCGTTTTTGACAAAGAACAGAGCCGTCCGCCCATCAACTTGCAGCCCTCCTTGCTCAGAAGAACCCCATTGAGTTATGTATTTTTGTCCATCATTCTCTTGGCTAACACACATAGTTAAGTTAGATTGTAGTTCTTGGTAACAGCCGACTTCAAGTCCTGGCATTCTTGCTGATGTTTGCTCGAAAGATTCACCAGCTTTATTGATGATCGCCAACCCTCGATCGCCACGTTCAATAAATAATAGATTAGGACTATCTGCTCCTTCCGCAATTTCATTGCCATTGCGGAAGTATTGTGGTTGATCTATTAATTGTTCATGAAAGTTTATTCCTGCCTGAGCGATCGGATTACTAGTATCGTCTCTGTAAATTAGGGGGATTCCTTCTGAACGAGCTAGGATATAGGCATTAGCTAGCATCTGGTCTTGAGGATTAAACCCATAGTAATTATAGAGATCTCCTCCCTCAACAGTGTCATGAGTTTTAGCAAAAGTCACAGCTTCACTCCCAGTCAAGGCACCTCCAAAACTGGCGGGATCGATCAGAGAGCGAAGATCGCCCCCAAAACTAAAGGCATTTTTGAGAGTTCCTAACAAAGCATAGTCACTCACATCGAGATCGTGAATTCCTGTATAAATATAGCTGTCATCAAGATTTCCTGAAAGTACCTCCCCATACATATATTTATCCGAGGGGACAACAGCAAGAACTTCCTCAAAATATTGTGATTCAATATGTTTAAGAGCATCAATCCGAAAACCATCGACTCCTAAGTCTAGTAAATGGGTTAAATAATTTTTTGCTTCTTGTCTAACATAGGGTGATTCTGTATTTAAGTCAGGAAGACTACATCCTAGCCAACCGTGGGTAACTTGATAGCGATCTTGGTCATTATTAATACAAGTTCTCGGATGAAAGTCTTGGGGAGAATAGCGAGGATATTGTAGAGTTTCAGAGTAGGGAGGATAGTCAGCCATGTGATTGAGAATCACATCTACCAAGATTTTAAGATTTTGTTCGTGAGCAGCGTCAATTAGTTCTTTTAAGTCATTTTCATTGCCTAAAGGACTCTCAAGAACGGTAAAATCGATAGGTTGATATCTTCCCCACCATTGATCGGAGGGATTGCTCTTTTCAGGGGGTGATACTTGAATGTAGGTATAACCTTGAAGCTGGGGAAGTTGAGCTTTTACTTCCTGAAACGGCATATTAAAGGCTTGATAGATAACATCAGCTTGGGCGGGAATTGGATAAGAAATAATCAGTGCTAGGCAAGAGACAATCGCCAGACGAAGAAAAACTTTTAGGAAAAAGGTAATTTTATAACGCATATAACCTCAAATTTAAAATTAGCTAGAGATATTGGTAAAAATCACTTGATTAGTTTTAGTTAAAATCGAGTACAGTTAAGAGTTAGCAGAATTAATAGTCTCAGAGGGTAACAACTCTTCGATACTTATGTCATTCAAAGAAAGCCATTTATCGATCGATGAGTTTTTAATCTTTTCCCTAGTTAAAACCCCACTTTCTACAGTTGTAAATAGGTTTTGTAGAATTGCTTCACGAGTAGTGGGATTCGATGGTTGTTTATTATTAAAGGCACTATCTTGAAGGATCTTACAAACAGCCAGATTAAACTCGTAGTAAGTTGTCCAAGCTCCATGCTCTTGCCAGTCACCGCGAAGCTCAATTGCTTGGCTAAGAAATGTTTCTGCTTCTTTCCATTCGGGCTCTTGTTTATCTTTCAAAGCAAATCCAAGCTCTCCATAGTAGGGGTAGTAAGGTTGTTGCTCAGTGCTTTTAATCAGAGACCGAAAAATAGGAATAGTTCGTTCCATTTTGGTTTTTCTAGCTGGATTATCCCAGTTTTCTGAGCGAATACGTTCTGCTTCAAAAAAAATACTTGATTTCATAGCATCTGAAGCAGCTTTAATCGCTTTATCAAGTTGTTCAGATGGTACTTCCGGAAATCTAGAATTTAACTGACGATTAACCAGAATTTGAACTTCGGAATCACATTGAAATTGATTTTCTATCTGGTTAGCTTTCTCAGCTTTTCCTTCAACATCTTTGAGTTTAGTAGTGACTTCTTCTAGTTGTTGGAGATCTGCTGCTCTAAATCTACTAGGTAAATACAAACGAGCCCATAAAAATCCCAAGAAAAAGCCACAAAATGAAAAGTAAATCAACACCACAAGTGTAAAGCCAGTGTTAATAGCATAAGACTCATTGGTCAAATCTCCGAATCCAGGAGCTAGCTTAACGACAAGTCGATCGATCGCGGAGGTGATTCCTGAAACTTGGGTCAAGCCAACACCTACTAAGATTTTTGTGAGCCAATCGGAAATCTGTTCTAAGTTAGTGTTAGGAAGATAATTTGTGTCAGAGTCATCTAATTGACTGTTAGTACCATTAGTATTTTTTGCTTCTGGTAGAGTATCTCCTATGGTGCGCGGAATTCCAAATAAAAAACCGAGAAATACCCCTGAGAGCAAGAATGCACCAGATGCCGTCATGATCACACCAAAAACAGAAAGAACCATTTGAGGACGATCGAAAAATTGGAGGGAGTAGAGCAAAATGAATACAATCCCTGCAGTCAAAACTACTAGGAAAGGAAAAGTTGCTCGCCAAATCTCTTTTGTCTGTCTACTCGAAAGGTCTAGACCCAAAAGTTGCATAATATTATTGTTTAACCTCCAAATTCAAAGTTTTTCATGCCAATTACATCTGTAACTAGTCGAAATACGCTACCAGCTTTGGGATAGTAGTCTAATTGAGCTCGATCCATGTCTGTTCTAGCTGTTGTTATATAAAGCTCATTCATATTTGCTCCCCCAAAGGTGCAGGAGGTAACATTAGGAGCAGGAACGGGAATGGTTTGCAGTAATTCTCCAGTGTTGGGATTCCAACGGGTTACTTTGTATCCAGCCCACAATCCTACCCAAATCATGCCTTCGGTATCAGTAGTCATTCCATCGGGATATCCGTCGGTATCTGGTATGGTAACTGCCACTCTGCGATTACTGATGTCTCCTGTAATCAAATCGTAATCAAAAGCAAAGACTTTTTTGGTAGGAGAATCGATAAGATACATGGTGGAATAATCGGGACTCCATCCTATACCATTAGAAACAGTAAGATTTGACCATAATTGTCGAACTGTCAGATTAGTATCTAAAGAATATAACGCCCCGACTCCCTGAGTTTGATTCTTAATAGCCATGGTTCCTGCCAAAAAACGCCCAGTCGGATCGCATTTACCATCGTTAAATCGATTTGATGGTGGATGACTTTCAGGATTTACCAGAGGTGTAAGTTTTTTTGTTTCTAAATCTAAAGCAGCGAAACCTTTTTCTAAAGCTAAAACAACACCACCTGATTTTCTAGGAACAACGCAACCAATCGATTGTTTTAGTTGGATTGTTCGATCGATTTTAGTTTCAGCCTGATAAACATGAAGTTGTTTTTTGTCACCATCAACCCAATATAATAATTGTTGTTCTTGATGCCAACAGGGACATTCTCCTAAAAGTGCTTGTGATTCGACTATTAGTTCTAATTTAGTAACCATGACTTCTCGATTCTGAAATAGCTAGAGTATATGCATACCAAGAGAAACAGCATCTGCTCATGAGAGTTTAACGTCCCACAATGCCTGGAGCTAAGGGCTTGAAACGAAAAATATAATAGGGAGGAATAGAAACTTCTTCCCCAGCATTAAGACCAGCAGAGCGGTGTAATTGATTGACTGCCACGTATAAATAACCATCTGCACCAAAGCTAAAAGCATCAGGCCAAGAAAGCCTTTGATCGCCGATCAGCCTTTGATATTTGCGGTCTGTGGTAACTACTCCAATGGCATTAGCTGCCAATTCTGAAATATAAATATTCCCGTCTCGATCGATGGAAATACCGTCAGAAATTGGTTTATCGCTATATCTTTCTACTTTGCTTGCTAATTCTGCTGGACTTAAATCAGTATTACAAAGGTCTGTAGTTTTGATGCGATAAATACTAGTGCCGTGCATTGAACCAAAGTACAGCCATTCATTCTGTGCATCAAGAGCAATAGGATTTACACCATCACGAGGTCGAACTACAGTTCCATCAGGCTGCTTAACTCTTACTGGTACTCCCTCGATTATCAAGTCAATTTCTTCTGGTATTACGCTCTGGTGTCCTTGCAGGACGCGATTAGCCCAACCTGTCTTCAAATCAACCACAATCAAAGCTGCATTGTTTCCTCCTGCGGGATCGGCAATATATACAAAATTATGGGTTAAATCTACCGCCAAATCATTGATAAAGGCATTATTTGGTGTGACTGGTGGTGGCAAGTAAATTAATTTTGCCAGTTTATGATTGAGACTATCCCATCCTACTAATTTTGGAATAGATTTACCTCTAATGCCATTGTCTAACATCCAGACAATCCCCTGGGCATCTGACTGAATACCGAGCACAGAATCAAGAGCAATTTGTTCTCTTTGTCCTCCCTTGCTCCATTCTTCGTTAGGAAATGGTAACGGCTTACCGTCTGGGGTAATTTCCACCACTCGCATTTCGGGAGTATAAAACTGGTGTAGACTGACAAAGATGCGACCTTCTGGTGTCAGGGTAATATTACCAGGAGCAAGAGTCAATTCTGCGACTACCTCTAGTCGAGCGTTTATACTAGCAGACATAAATACCTCTTTTTTGTCTCAACTCCAAAACAAGATAGTTTAGATTGAAGATCTAGACTTTCTGCAATACTACAAATCCATTAGCTGGTATTACAACCCCAATGCGACCGTTGTCAGAAGTAATATTTGCGCCCAAGTTTCCCACATTGTTACCTCCGTAGGATTCGAGATTGCTATTAAACATTTCTCTCCAGTTACCATTGGGAATTCGCTCATTTTCAATAATGTAACCGTTAGCAAAGGGGGAATTGTTTAAACTCCCTACCACTAAAAATTCTTCAGTTTCATCCCAGCGTTTGAAAGCAATTACTCGATTAGCATTGTGGACATGAAGAATATCGATGTTATGGGAACGAAGTCCTGAATGATTGAGTCGAAAGCGAATCAAGTCCTGATAAAATCTGAACAATCGCTTACCATTGTTTTGTCTCTCCCCCAATAGATCCTCCCTGTTATTGAGGAAATCTCTGTATCGGTATTGTTTTTGGGCACCAATCTCTTCGCCCATGAAAAACATTGGCGTACCAGCTGAAAGCATAGTCATCCCACAAGCAAAGTGGACGCGAGCTTCTGCAAAACTGCGGGTTTCCCCAACCAGAGGCGCACCGTCTACTGCGGAGACAATAGTACGCCGAGATTCAATCTTATTACCTCCTTGTTCGTAAGAAGAATTACCAGCTTCGTCATGAGATTCGTGATAGACAACTTTATGATCCCTCGATTTGGCTAAGGCTCCAGCAAAGTAATTCATTGCTAAAGGTCTATTGTCGCCGAATCCAGCGGTGGGAATTAATTTGGCATATTCAGTTCCTTGTCGAGCGTCGCCGATCAGATGATGGTAAAATTCTGAATACCAAGCAGCATCAAATCCCAGACCACTATCGTTAGAAGATACCGTTACTAAGTCCCAATCAGAATGATCTTCTGCCATTAACATCACAGAAGGTTTAATTAACTTTAAAGTCCGAGTCCATTCTCTGAGAAACTTAGCCCCAAAAACATTGACATTGCCCATGGGTCTCCCATCAGCATGAAGCACATTATAGGAATGCATGGAAGTAGTTTGATCTACCCTAAAACCATCAATATGAAACTCTGTGAGCAGTGATGCTGCGGAAGAAATAAACATCTTCCTTACTATTTCCTCATGAAAGCGTGGAGAATACCCAGTGGACATATTGTCAACATATCCTCCTTCAGGAAAAGGTCTCCCATCGGGATAGAAATAATTGCTGGAGTCTCCTTCATACCAGTAATACATATTGCGTTCAGGAGCATCTGAATCATAGCCCCATTCTGCCCGTTCTCCATCTGGAGAATAGTGATTGTAAACTACATCTAAAATCACGGCGATGCCACGACGATGGCATTCTCTAACAAAATGTTTGAGTTGGTCTCTACCCCCAGCACTATACTCCATAGTAAAGTAGTGAGAAGTTTCGTAGCCCCAATTAGTCTCGTCTCTAAATTCAGCCATAGGCAAAAGTTCGATCGCGTTAACGCCGAGGTCTTCAAAATAATCCATCAACTGCATAGCATCCTCGAAGTTACCAGGTCTATCTTTGCCATAGCCTAAAGCACCCAGATGTAATTCGTAAATTACTAAATCCTCAACCTTAGTAGGAAGTGGTTTATTGGAGTTGAATTCATAGCTCCAAAACTCCTCGTCGGAGATAAACTGATCTCGGGGCCATATTTGGTTGTAGAAATCTTGAGCTACTAAATCTAGATCGACCACCACAGAACAGCTTTTTGTCCCATCTAAATCTTGCGAATTACCATTATAAGGTTGTCCGTTTGGATTAGTATTACCTTGACCTATCTGACAGCGAGAATATAAATCTGTTCGATAAGCAACTCCTCCATCTTCTTTAGTAATTCTAAACATATAAGGTTTGTGGTCGTAGGATGAGAAATTGGCGAGTCTAGACTCGTTAACATCGGTTTGCCAGACTCCATTCTCTTGCCGAGCCATACTAAATTCCCCTAGGGAAGCATCGATGCCCTCACCGTTATCAGCAATATAACCACTTGCTCCTCCAAACGCTAAGTCTACTTTTTGGGCATTGGGTGCCCAGACTGAGAATTGCAGTCCAGGATTGTTTTGGTTAGGACGATAGTATTTGTGAGAACCTAAGTATCGACAATTAGTTAGGTAGTATTTTTCTGCTTGAAGGTTGCCAGAGGATGTTTGTAGAGTAAAAGTACGGTAACGTGCTTGAGATTCTCCACTGTTAATTTCAGTGGGAATACCCCAAAGATCATTGCCGGCTGGTCCATCTAAAATAACACCCCAATGAAATTGTGAGCCTACTTGAGAATCGTCCAGTTCGACTTTTGCCTGAAAACAGGGACAACCATCCTCGGAGAATCCTTTTTCCATGGGAATGGAAGTCCATTCGTCAGAGTAGCGACCATTTTCATCCCAACTTCCTGTTAGGCGTGCATTACGAAAAAGGTCTTTTTTTAATCCAGTTAGATAAGTAAACTCAACTTTAGTCATGATTACATCTCTTTTAATTTAAATTGACGGTATTTAGGAGCTTAGTTACAAGTGTTGTTTTTACTTGGTTGTACCGAATAAGCTCCTGTTTCTAAGTTCGCCTCAAAGGTATAACAACCATCAGCTTTTGGAGTAAACTCCAATGTAGGAGGATCGCCGTGAGTAGTTAGCTGACCGTATTTTTTCAAGTCTTCAAGTGTAGAGTTAGCGGGATGGGGATTTCTACCTAAGAAGTCTTGACCATAATTATCTAATTCGTAATCCGCAAATACCCATAACCAACCCCAATTATTGGCAGTATATTTATATGCATACTGGCGATCGGCTTCAAGCTGCACGTCTTTAACGAATATACTTGAATCAGTTTTTTGCATATTATTAGCTTTGCTGGTTGGCTGCCAAGCTGCCATTGGCTCATCAAAACTACCAACTAACTGCAAAGTTTCAATGGTTGTGGCAGGTTCCAAAGGAGCATTGCTTAATGACTCAATGGAGAATTCATCTTTATTAGCATCATAGACAAACTTGTAATCTCCACTTTGAGCTACTGTAAAGAAAATATTGGGTTCGTTGGGTTTGCCATGCCAAGCTCTGCCTAGAAGTTGGTTAGGAGCGTCTGATTCGAGCCAAGCACCAAGAGCCATAGTATCAAGGAAAAGCTCTTTGCTGATGGCAAAATTAGCACTATAGATACCAGGATCGAGTTTTACAGTTTTAGTCCAAACATTGTTACCAATATTTTTGAGATTGCGTTCTCTATTGGTAGGATCGAATTGGTTTTCTGGATAAATAGTGCCTAGTAACTGAAAAGATGTGACATCATTCAAGATTTTTACTGGTGGTAAGCCTTCAGAAGCTTTAACTTCAAATTTATACTCCTGAGGATTCATCCGAATGGTATAATCACCATCTTCAAACACTTGAATTGTCAAAGCTGAATTGTTGCTCTTACCACCACTACTACCAAAACCAGTGCCTCCTGCAAGACTTCCTTTGCCGTCATTGTCAGCACCAAAGCCCCAATCCTCGTTATGATTAGCGGAAAATAAAAACTGATAAACTCCATCTGCTCTAAAATCAATGCCACCATTGGTTTTTAAAGGAATGGTTTTCTCCCACCAATCCCCGTTTTGAGTCATTTCATGATTTTTACGGGTTTCGTCAAATTTCTGGAACATATTTTCATCGTCCCAGACAAATCCATTCACTTGTACTGACTTAATTTCTGTTAGATAGGTGGGTGTAGGAGTAATATTATATTCGAGAGTAGTGGGATTAAAGCTGATTTTATAAACGCCGTCACGATCGACTTTAATCATCAAGTTCTGTCCTCGATCGGCGCGATCGCCTGTAACTAATTCTGGTTTACCCATACTATCTACTTGTCGATCGACCTTGAAAGTTTGTCGCAGATCGTGATTAGTGACAAACCGCAATGCATATATTCCATCACCTTGACGACCCCCATCGGCTGCGAGTTTGACCTCTTTGTAATAAGTTCGATCGTCTCGAATCATATTATTCTCAGGTAAAAATGGGTTCCAACGACCTCGGTTATTATTGATTGTTCCTAATAATTGTGAGCTTTCTGCACATTGTTGCCAATTGGAATTACACAAAACAGGAATTGCACTTCCTGAAGTGGGTTGATCTACTAATTCTGGATTTGGCACAAAGTCTAGATTGGAGACAGCAAAAGCTGATAAGGGAAACAATATACAACTTAATGCTGCCCAAAAAGAGATAGCGAATAAACCAAAACTTATTTGCAGAAAGCGAATACCTATGTGCAGGTTATTACAACGCTTAATCATCACAACATTTTCCTTTCTTTAATTTAAGTTCCTGCGAGTTACACTGTTTTGAGTAAAGCGGATTTAAGAATAAGGAGAGAGGAAAATGAAGAGAATTAATTAATTATTTCTGGATTTCCCCTCTAGTTACTCAATGCAAAGCTAAATTTTAACTGAGTAACAAGGTCTCTACCAAAATGAAGAAAACCCGACTACACTGAAATTTGAGAACTCAAGCTACTATTCACAAAGAGTTCCTTAACTTTGTCTTTCGCACCTTTGACAGAAACAGTAAAAGTATCTGCTGATTCACGGTTTTTGCCACTAATAAAGAAAGAAAGAAAGCGTAAAGCTTCACTAGAAATGTCTTTCAAGTCTTCTACAACTAAAGTTAACCCTTTTGCCTGTTGAATTTCTAGGCGAGAAAACTCTTCATCAAGTTCTTGTAAAGCCCCTGGTTTAGTAAAATCACCTGTTAAATCTACTTGTGCTACTCCATTCTCCGTAACATCTAACAAAGCTGCTTCAAAAGGTACATTGTTTGGATAAAGACGTACTCTGATCTTTTTGCCTGCGTAGTCATCAGGAAGTCGGACAAATAAACCATCTTTATCAAAATCATGATAGGGAACGCCATCAATCCAAACTTGTTTAACACGAATGCTACCAGTAGGTAAAATATCTGGAGCAACCCGCAGAATTTTATCAGGAAATCCACCAGCAGTTGGTTTAAAGTATAAATCCATCGGTTCTTGGAAAACCAACAAATTAGTATAAGTTGCTGCTAGGTAGCACAACTCAAAAGAGTGATAACCTGCCATTGAGTGGCTACCTTTACCTCTTTCTGTTCCTAGGCTGTAGGGTTGTCCATTAGATAAAACATTGAAGTAAACGCCACCACTATAATGATCTAAAAACCAAGCATTATAGAAAGCAGTTCCTTCACGGGCATAACGGAGAAAATCAACGTTGTCTGCTTCCCGATATACACCTGCCATGATGTAGTAAGCTAAGATTCCTTGTTCCTGTTGCCACCAGGCTTTGCGATCGTGCCAGACATACTTATGGAAGTTGCCAGCTTTTTCCACCCGTTCTACCACATCATACCAACCGCCCCGTTGTCGATCGGTTCCTGCTTCGGCAATTTTATTACCAATAGTATTCGCCAAATCCTGATACTCTGACTTAGGTTTGAGACCAAACATCCGAGTTAAATTCCAGGCAATTTTGAGGTTATGACCGACAACTGCACGGTTTTGCTGCCATCCCCAAGTTTGATCTTTGCTCCAGTCATCAAGGAATTTTTCTTGGACAAAGGGGCTTTCATTGTAGTCGGGAAAATGTTTATGGATAGCATCAAAGGTTTCCTCTAAAAAAGCTGCATATTCTTCCCGCCCTGTAGCTAGCCAAAGGTTGATTAAATAAGCAGGAGCATGGTCTCCAACGGAGTTCCAATTCTTACGGGCTTTATTGCGTCCTAAAGATTCACTATGGGGACTTAGGGTGATGGGATCGATATGAGAGTAGTAACCGCCTTTTTCTGAATGATCTTTGAAGAAACGATCGAACAGAGCAACTGTTTTCTTCGCATCATCTAAAATTTGGGGATCTCCTGTAATGCGATAGGTTTGAATTGGCCCAGCAAGAGCGTAAATTTGCTCATAACAGGGAATAGCATCAAAATCATCCCCAAATTCTGAAGCAAAGATCTTTTCTTCACTGCCATCATTTTGAATGTCAACAGCATGATACCAATAAACTATGCCTTCACTGTTATCTTTAAAGCGCATATGTTCCCGCAAATATTGGGTTCCTTTTTCTGCTGCCTCAAGATAGCAGTCTTCTCCAGTGAGTAGGTAAGCAGAAGCAAAACCATAAACTAAACGAGAAATAGTATCGGTTTCTTGTCGTCCACTTTTTTGTTTTTCGCCTGTGATAGTCAGATTAGTTCGATAGGCAGCGTAATCGATATTAATGGCAGTAGAAGATACACCAAACTCTGCTTTGAGATAGAAGTCAGCTAATTGTTTGATCTGATTAATCCACCAGTCTTGTTTTTCAAAGACATAATCATTGGCATCATCGGTTAGAGATCGTCCAGGAAAAACTAGGTGTTTCCCTTCAAAGTGGTACCCACTACCATTTTCTGGATAAAAAATACCGTAAACTAACAAAAATTTGCCTCGAGCTCCTACTTGGTCTGGTTCACCTGCTTTAAGCAGATCGCGCATCTGACCAGTAGCATCTTGGAAAGCTTGTCCAAGATTGCGAATTAATTCCGCGTAAGTAGTTGGGGTCAGATAAACAGTATATTCGCGATCGTCTGAGGTTTTTAGGTCAAAAGCGTCTCGATCGGGATAATACTGGGTGATATATCCTGCAATGAGGTCGGAAAAAGTAAAGTCTACAGCATTAGCCATGAAATTTGCTCCTATAAATTAGAGATTAAGTAATACTCAAAGAGTGATAAGATGCCTAGAAACAAGAAAAAGGTTTGACAAAAAATTTATCTTATGAGTTTAATTCTTGTTCTAAGGGGGGCGGATTATCTTCATCGGTAAATCCTTGACTAATTTCAATAATTCTGCCGTCTGGATCGGCTAGCCAAACGGTGCGCCACCCTGGAATATAATTATCAAAATTCAGGGGACCGAGGGTAATGTTGGCTTCATCTCCCATCTCAGCTAATTTGGCATCTACGTCATTGACTTTAAAAGCCAAATGACGCACAGAAGGAAAAATATAACCATCATTAATTGCCCTGGGGATAGGGGCTTCTTCTTTTGCTTGAAAAATTTCTAAATAGAAAGCACTATCCCCCATTTTGATAAAGACAATTTGATCGCCATCTGGCAGTTTAGCCACCCTCGCCCGTTTGAAACCAAAATGCTTAGTGTAGAATTTTTCGGTGGCGATCGCATCTTGACAAGTAATGGCTACTTGAGAAAAAATTTGCAAACTCATAGCTCACAACTCCCTGATTATCCTTGATTGCTGTATATTTTGAAGTGTTATGTAGGCTCAATTTCCTTACTTTTATTCCTTGATGCGTAAGCCTCCATCGCACTCTATGACAGTGCCAGTCATAAAACCGTTGCCAACTAAAAAGGCGATCGCTTCCGCAATATCTTCTGGGCGTCCAATACGACCTACTGGTAAAGTAGCAGCAGTTTGAGCAAAAATAGCTTGACGCTCTTTCTCTGGAATATTTTTCCACCATCCAGTATCGATCACACCTGGCGAAACAGCATTTACTCGTATTGGACGTAGTTCATTTGCTAAGGGTAGAATCATAGCTTCAAGAGCCCCATTAATGGCAGCAAGTCCCACTGTCCCGCTCAGTGAGGTTCGGGCTGAAGCAGCAGTTACAAAAGTGATTGAGCCAGATTTGTGCAAAGTTTTTAAAGAAGCTTGTACAGCTTGAAAATGTGCCCAGAACTTTTCTTCAAAAGCTTGGCGTAGTTGTTTTCCTTCGAGAGAAACGAAAGCACCTCCTCCTTCAGTACCACTAACACATAAGATGAGGTGGTGAAATTCACCAAGTTTAGTAAAGAAGTTAGTCAACTCATCAGTAGAAGTTGCATTGCATACCGCCCCAGATTTAGAGCCATTGATTGAGGCTAGAGCAGTCTCAAGCTTCTTCTGATTTCGTCCAGTGATCACAACGTTAGCCCCATATTGTGTTAGTATTTTTGCCGTAGCGAGTCCGATTCCAGAACTCCCACCCATGATAACGACAGTTTGCTGCTCGATATTCATTACTTACCCTTTGTAATAATTAAGTAAATTATCATTTATAATAGCTAGTCCAACTTCTGGTTCACAAAAGGATCGAATGGTCTTGTATCGTGGAAATTGGCTAAGTAGGTAATCTTGCCATTCTCGACAACAAAGTAATTGGCTACATTTGCCTCAATCTTTACACCACTAGCATTAGCAGCCTCAATCCGTGAAACAGCGCAGGCTTCGTTCCCACTAACAACAATATGTTTGGGTAGATTTTGAAACTTGGAATAACCTTTTATTAGACCATCAACTCCATCTCGCAAAGTCTGAGTACCTTCAATATGCCCTGCTAACTGTTCATCCATAACCAGATTGTCATCGAACAAAGTGAGCCAAGTCTCCCAGTCACCTGCATTGACAGTTTCATAGTATTTTTCAATTACTTCTCTTGTATTCATCAAAATCTCCTTTAATTTCTATAGTTCGTCTGAACCCTTAGCATAATCAAAACGCTCAACAATATATGTCATAATTATCGGTTTCTGGCTAGTAAGCGATCGCTTGACTAACCAGGTTTGATAGGCATCTAGGACAACCCGCCTACTTTTCGGTGCTGGAGGTTGCCACAAACTTGCTTCCCAATGGACAATTACTTTAACTTCTGCTTGCTTACCTTCTCGATCATCTAACGGTTTAAGCTTGAATTCTTTGAGGGTATGAACTTGATCAAAGAATGTCTCAGTTGCGCCTTTGTACCAAGATTTGAAGCCATCAAAGCCAAAAGCTGGAGGTCCATCGGGGAATTCCATTTTGAGGTTTTTTTGATCAAGCAGTGGTCGATATTCGTCGGCTGGTACTTTGTCAGTTATTTTTTGGTACCAATCTATTGCTAATTTTCTGACTTCAGACTCAGTTAAAGGTGCTAGATTGCTCACTTTTATCTCCTCAATTTAAGGACTACTAAGAAGGAATTTCAACTCCAAGTTGTCTCATTAAACCTGCTGTATCAGCTTGAACCCAACGTTCAACAATTTTGCCATTCTCATTAAAGCGATAAATTTCAATACTTGTCCAACTAACGGGCTTGTTAGTTGGGGAAATACCCAAAAACGAACCAATATGTTTGCCCTTAAATGTGATCAGAACAACAACTCTGTCACCAGATGCGAAGACATCATCTTGAGTAATATCCTGATCTAAAGCCTGATGAGCTTCACGAATAATATTTTTCAATTCATCTAGATTGTCAACAATCCAAGCTGGATTTCGATCGATAAAAGAGTCAGCAAATAAGTTATCCATTGCATCATAATCTCGATTGTTAACAATATCACAAAGACGCTTGACAACAAGGATATTTTCTTTTTCTGATGACATTTGATAATCTCCAAAAAGTTGCGATAATTAGTAGTTGAGACTAAAGTTTTATGAAGTTTTAATTGTTACTAGCAAGGGTCTGATTTGCAATTTAGTTCTCTTTAGAAAGGTAGAGATACTCCTAACTGTCGAACAAGACCTAATAGGTCATCCTGAGCCCAGCGTTCTACAAATTTGCCGTTCTCTATTCTCCAGATTTCAGTAGTAGTCCAAGTAACCTCTTTCTTTGTAGGTGGCACCCCAAAGAATGTACCGACGTGCTTACCTTTAAGAGTTGCTCGTGTAATTACTTTGTTGCCAATAGCAAGAATTTCGTCCAAAATAGCTTGTATTTTGACTGCTTCATTTGCCGTTTTTAAAGCTTGTTTATAATCATCGAGACTACTGAGATCAAACCCTGGATGATGATCGACAAAAGAAGATGAGAAAATTTGGTCAAGCGCATCATAGTCAGGAGCATTCATCGCTGCGAGAAAACGTAGGTAAAGATTGATGTTGTCTTGTTCTTTTGACATTGGCTAATATCCTCATTAACTATTGCAAGAATCTCGATAGACTGCTCTTTACTGATAAGTTGCTTTAATCATATCTGCGGCTTTTTCACCAATCATGATGCAGGGAGCATTAGTGTTACCTGCAATAATTCTTGGCATCACGGAACCATCTGCAACTCGAAGTCCTTCAACGCCATGCACTCGTAATTGAGGATCGACTACGGCATATTTGTCATAGCCCATTTTACAAGTTCCTACTGGATGCCAAAGGGTAGTGCAATTATTGCGGACGAACTCACTTAATTCTGATTTGTTAGTAACTTTCTCTCCCGGAGCCAATTCGTCACCTCGTAAATCGTCAAAAGCTTTAGTGTTAACCAATTCACGAACTACCTCTATCCCCTTAAGAAAGACATTAAGATCCGCTTCGCTTTCGAGATAGTTAGAACGTATTACCGCTAAATCTGAGGGTTTGTTAGACCTAAGAGTAAGAGAACCAACGCTCTGAGGTTGAATAAGAACGGGAGCAAAAGTGAAACCAGGCCCTTCCCTTTGATATTGAGGAGCTACAAACTGTACTGGACCAAAGACAATTTGTAAATCTGGTGACGCAAAATCTATGCCACTGCGAGTATAGGTAAAAAGTCCGGCTTCCGAGACCAGGGTAGGGTTAAGAATTTCTTGTTTACATTGATAGGCTATACCCAAATATAGATGATCCTGCAAATTTTGCCCTACTCCTGGTAAGTCCACAACTACAGAAAGATTATGAGTTTTTAATTCTTCAGCTGGGCCAATCCCTGAGAGCATAAGTAATTTGGGAGATTCATAAGCACCTCCACTAACAATGACTTCTTGCTGAGCTTCCACGCAATGAGTAGTTCCATCCTTAATATATTCGACACCAACAACTCGGTTGCCTTCAATTAGCAATCGGTTTACTTGAGCTTTAGTTAGAACCTTAAAGTTAGAACGTTCTAGAATTGGATTCAAGTAAGCAACTGCTGTGCTACAACGATGACGATCCTTGGTTTTGGTAGTTTGGTAGAAAAAGGCATTTCCATCTTGTCGCTCTGCATTATAATCCCAATTAGGACTTCCACCATAACCTAGTTCTTTAGCTCCATTTACTAGAGCATAGGCAAGGGGAGTAGGGTTAGCATGATTGACCACACTCATAGGTCCACCTGCACCACGAAATTCTGAACTTCCACCTTCATAATCTTCGAGTTTTTTGTAATAGGGTATTACATCTTGGTAACTCCAACCTTCATTGCCAAGGTAGTTCCAGAAATCATAGTCTAAACGATTCCCTCTAACGTACATCAAGGCATTAATAGAGCTACAACCGCCAAGAACTTTACCTCTTGCTATTGGAATCTGGCGACCATTTAAATAAGGCTCTGGTTCTGTACAATATCCCCAATCATGGTCTGAACTCCAATCTGATTGTCCAGGATAAAGTGACAATTGGGAGTTCAAATCTTCATTGTGAAATTCAGGACGAATATCAGGACCTCCAGCTTCAAGCAATAAAACTGTGGTTTGTACTTCTTCACTCAGACGATTGGCAATTACACATCCAGCTGAACCTGCACCGATGACTATAAAATCAAATGTATGTTCAAATTTCATCTTCTCTACCCGTATAAGATGTCTTTAATGATTGGTTAACAAATCTCTCTCCTCACCTTCTTCCCCTTTAATGTCCCAACAAGCACATTCGGTGCGTGGATAAATTAGGAATGAGAATTGAATAAAATCCAAAATTTAAATATCGGTGCGTTATGGGAATGATCAAAATAGTGTACGTAATCTTTAAGGAGTCGCGCAAAAATAACTTACCTATTTCAGGTTAATTTGAACAAGGATTAAATAACTCCATTGCTTGACCAGAAAAAGTTATACTTCTCAATTGATATTTATAAATGGGAAACTTATTACCACGCAACTCCTAAGTTATTTAGTTCTCATTCCTTAGGGTACACTCAACTTACTCTTAGGACACCTCTAAATCGCATTTGGTTACTACGCAATTTATCAATTGCCTGATTTGCTTCTTCGAGGGGGAAGATTTCTACTATGGGTCTAATTCCATACTCTTCAGCTAAAGTGAGCATTTCCCTGATGGTTGACCGACCACCAACAGTTGAACTCATAAAGCGTCGTCTCTTAACTACTAAAGGCCAAAGTGGAATTGACATAGGATTAAGAAACAAACCTACCTGCATAAATGTGCCATCGGTAGTAAGATGCTCTAGATATCCAGACCAGTCAATAGGCTCAGGAGCAGTACTTAGAATCAAGTCCAATTGGTGTTTTGGTGCTGCTGGCGATTCTCCTTTAGGAACAATAATCGTCTGATCGGCACCCAGTTTTTTAGCATATTCAGCTTTATCAGGAGAGCCAGTAAACATGGTGACACGGTTGCCAAGCTTACTGGCAAATTGAACAGCTATATGTCCCAGTCCACCAATCCCAATCACACCAATCTCCTGACCAGAACTCATACCTGCAGCGCGTAGTGCTGAGTAAACTGTCGTTCCTGCACACATTAAAGGCCCTGCTAGATCAGTTTCAATTCCAGAGGGAATTTTAAAGGCGAAACGGGAATCTACCTTGAGGTATTTAGCATATCCTCCATAGTTACCCACTAGCAGTGGCTGGTTCCAGGTACAAAGATTTTCATTGCCTCGGAGGCAATCCAGACAATGGAGACAAGATCCACCTTGCCAACCAACACCAAGGCGATCGCCTACCTTGATGTACTCCACATTGTCATCAACTATTACTCCTTCCTGCTCTACTTTTTCTCCAACTGCTAGTACTTCCCCAACTATCTCATGACCAGGAACTAAAGGATATTGAGAAAAACCCCACTCATTGTCAATCATCCCTACATCTGAGTGGCAAACTCCACAGGTTAATACTTTGATCAGGCAATCGTAACCTGTGATCTCTCCCATTTCAAAACTAAAGGGTTGAAGTTTAGCCCCTTTCTCAGGGATTACCATTGCATCAACTTTCATTGTTAACTCCTTGCAATTGTGCTTTATTAAGTTCCTCCTGATGATAGGTTAATCATTTATATAGAAGGCATCAGGAGAGCTTGAGGCTATGTATATCCTTTACTGACCACACCTAACACCAATCATTTCAGGATTAACCTCTGCTTCCAAAACCACGTCGATGAGAAAAGGCCCTTGGTGAGCTAATGCTTTTTTTATAGCTGGGGCAATTTCTTCTGGCTTCTCAACTCGGACTGCTTCCACACCCATCGATCGAGCCATGTCGGCAAAGTGTAGATCTGGCTTAGATAAATCAAAACTAAGAGGATAATCTCGCTCTGGTATACCCCGCTCTTGCCAATAAGCTTGAATATTCACTTGCAGTAGCTTGTAGGAACGGTTATTGCAGATGACAAATTTAACATCTACATTATGACGGGCAGCCGACCACAGTGCCTGAATTGTGTACATAGAACCGCCATCACCAGCAACGCCAATCACTGTTTTGTCAGGATTAGCCAGTTTAACACCGATCGCTCCTGGTAATCCTACACCAAGAGAGCCTCCACGAGTGAGAAAATAGTGACCTGGTTTAGTAGGGGGGAAATAGTGTGTTAGGGGAGGAGAAGAAGTGAGACCCTCATCAAAAATGATGGCATCCTCTGGTAATTGAGCAGCTAATTCTTCTGCGAAGCGAGAAAAGTGGAGTGGGACAGAATCCCGAACTTGCTGATATGCTTCCAAATCACTCTGATTTTTTGCTTCTTTAGCTTGGGCTATTTCCGTTTTTCTAGCTTGAGCAGCTTTTTCCTGCTCCGATGTCATTATAGCTTCTAGTTTAGTGGCTAGTTTACCCAAAGTAAGTTTAGGATCGCTAACTATTCCTACATCAACAGGGTGATTTTTAGCAATTTCATAGGCATCTAGATCGATATGAATGACTTTTGCACCTGGTTTAAAGATATCTCCCAGTTCAGGGAATACCTCTGGTAACATATAAGTTCCACAAACTAGATTAACATCTCCCTTAGAAGTGGTAGGCAAGCTTTGGTAGCCAAACATATGTCCTGTCGAACCCTGATATAGGGGATGAGCATAGCTCATATTCAATTCGCCAGAATCTGCCGACCAAACCTCCGCGCCTAAGAGTTCAGCAACGCGGGTCAACTCGTTTTGAGCTCCAGAAAAAGCTATCCCATCTCCTACAAAAATCATGGGTTTCTGAGCAGATGCTAACATTTGTGTTGCCATTTGCAGAGTGTCTTCATCTGGCACAACTTTAGTCGAAGGGAATGAGGTCGGTCTAACTTCTTCAACGACAGGAGCATCTAAAATATCTACTGGTACGCAAACATAAACAGGACCCATGGGGGGAGTGGTGGCAATTTTGATTGCTCGACGTATAATCCGTAGCAGTGAATAAGGCTCCATTACTTGTGTTGACCACTTAGTAACTGGCTCAGCAAAAGCTACTAAATCTCCTGCCATCTGTGCGTCCATTGCCTGATATTTAATTCCCGCATCTCCGCCAATAACGACTAGAGGAGAGTGACCTCGCTTGGCTTGGTATAAGGCACCGATCGCATTACCTAAACCAGGAGTACTGTGAATCTGTACCAAAGCTGGCTTTTGAGTTGCCCTCGCGTAACCATCTGCTGCCATGACAGCGATCGATTCTTGTAAGGTTAAGATATACTTGAGGTCGGGATAATCCCACAAAGCATCCAAAAATCCTTCCTCTGACGTACCTGGATTGCCGAACATGTAGTGGATGCCATCGGCAAGAAATTGTTCGAGAATGGCAAAACGCCCAGTTTTTTTTGTCATGAATTCTTCCTTATGGGAGGACTAAAATTTCTTGAAGTTTTTGCCTCTGTTTTACCAGTTATATCGCTGTAGTCCCTTTTCTAAAACTTCCACCAATTTCTCTCCGCACTCAGCAGAGGAAGCAGTAGAACGACTAGTAATAAAAGGATAATCAACAATTACAGAAGTCACGTGACCAACCCGACCGGTATAAGAGCCATCAGGGCCAACAGCATCGCGGAGAATGAATTCTAGGGGATAAAAAGGAGCTCCAAAGTTAATATAGCCATCTCCAAATCCATGGTTAGAGCCATCGACCGCATGAAAACCCTCAAATCCAGTATCATCTAAGTAGTCATAATCAATGGGATGACCAGTAACGTGCTTGCCCCAAATAATACTCTTTTTCTCTCTGAAATCTCGGGCAAATGCCAAGCAACTAACCCCATAACATTCAGCAGCAATAGGTTTATTTAATTGATAAAAGCTCAGAACTAGATCGTGCACTCTTTGGTTATTTGCTAGATCGACTAATGCACCACTACCTCCGACAATTACGAGGGCATCATATTCTACTAATTCTTTCTGAATAATGTTATCTAGCTTGTTATAGTATGCCTCCATATCTCTAAGATATTTGGCGGAACTAGGATAAGCCCTCCAGGGCAACCAGTCGGCAAGACTTTTCGGATTCTCTAGTCGATCCGACTCATCTATTTCCTTTGTCTTTTGTGCATAGTATTCTGAAGTAACCGATCGACCTAAAGGTGGATCGATAAATCCTGGCTGCATACTAACTGCTAAAGGTGTAGGCTTTTTTCCTGTTGGGGTCGCAAAAGTAATTTCATATCCCTGAGCATCACAGGCTTCTAGGGGACCAATAAGTTCTTCCCCCCAGTAACCCCATTCTGATACAATAAAGAGGATTTTCTTCACTATGATTAACTCCTTTTTTCTTCTTTGTGCTTCCTAATTTTTAATAGTTGTCGTTGAAATTAACTTATGCACTTTTGAGCAAATGCTTGGTAATTAAGTATTTTCCCTCTAAGCTAAAACTATTTGCCTTACTCCTTGAAGGGCAGACCATAATGCACCTTGTATCCAGCTTGGATATGGCGATAGATGCTCACCAGCAAAAAACAGGCGAGCTGCAGCTTGATTCACTTCGGGGAAAAACCGTTGAAGGTCTAAGGGCTGAGAAGAAGCAAAAGCACCAGCCGACCATTTATTCCGGTCCCAAGCCATAGAGGCATAGGGTTCTTCTGGGTCGAGATAATTGCCGATCTGAGGATGGAATCGCTCGATTTTGTCAAAAACCACCTTGCCACGCTTTTGTAAGTTTAGTGTGCCTAATCTCCTTGCTGTGGCTCCCCAAGTATAGCTACCCAGTAATACTCCAGCTTCTTGGCTGATCTCTCGATCTTTTAGTTCAGCATTATCTGAAGGATAAAAGGTCATGCGAGCAATAGAATCGGTAAGAGACGCGCCACCGAAGATATTGTCTTCCAACTCCCAGAATCTTTTGGTACAATTGACTAAAACTTTAGTGGAAGATTGATAGCCTAAACCTTGGATAGCATCCTGTACTTTTTTGCTGCCAGATGACATTTGCAGATCCATTCGCCGAAGTACAGAAAAGGGGATTGTACACAATACGTAAGGATAGGTTTTTTGCTCAAGATTGCCATTTTGCTTGAACTTGATGGTGACACCTTCATTATCTTGATTGATGGAACACACTTCTCTATTGAAAACTATGCGGTCTCTTAATTTAGTTCCATCTGGTAATACCGCGTCAGCTAAGGCATTGGGAAGCTTATCCATTCCACCACAAATCTCTTCTAGTCCGCTAAAAGCTTCATCAATTTCCTCTCGGATAAACATAGCAGTGGAATAATGCCAGTATTCTTCCAGAATAGTAGCCTTCCCCATTAATCGCACAGCATCATGGGTATCTGTATAGTTGTGTAGTGTTTGTAATAAGGACTGGGAATCAAAGTAATTTAATTTGTCAGAAAGAGGACAATTACCAAACAACTGTAATTTATCTCCTTTGTCTAAGTAAGACAATAGGTGACTCATAATCCGCAAAAAGATGCCATCAAGACCATCATTGGCGATCGCCTCTCGATCGCGCCTGGATAGATTGAATAACCTACCAATTTTTTGGGCAGCATCTTTGGCTTTGCAAACAATTCCTTCAAAGTCGCGATAGGTTTCTCGATGGCTATTAATAAAAGGTCTTAGTGTCAGACCTAACTCATTTAGGTAATGTCGAGTGTAGTCGTGAGAAGCAGGAATACGCATCGCACCAAACTCACCATACTGACCATTTTTAAACCGATGAGTCCAAACCCGACCTCCCAACCGTGGCGATCCTTCCCATATTTCTACTCTATGACCTAGTTGAGCAAGTTCATAACCAGCAGCAAGTCCTGCCATACCTGCACCAAGAATTAGAATTTGTTTATTAGATCTACCCTGGTTTTCCTGCTTAATTTTATCGAGTTGCTGTTGGATTGTTGTGTGATAGTTCATGTCTACAAATATGATCGAGATAATAAAGCTTCAATGACGACAACCTAGAGAATCCATAGTATCTGCGGTGCTAGAACCACTATAAGGATCGTTCGGTACTTCGCATTTTCGGCAACATCGCACATCTATCACAATAGGAACTTGAGATGTAGAGGCAAACGCTTCCTCAAAAGTTGTAGCTAGTCGATCGGGATGCTCAACTACTCTAGCTTCAGCCCCAAGGCTACGGGCGAAAGCTGCACCGTCAATTGAGGGTTCTATTTCAGTTAAGTCAACAGCTTGCTCTGACCATTCCTCCCGAAGGGCACGAAGATAAACATTTCCTAAAGCACTATTGTTGATAACAACAATAATTAGCTTTACTTGGTAGCGAACAGCAGTTTTAATTTCCATGCCGTGCATCATCAGACCACCATCACCCACAACTACCACACAGGGTTGTTCGGGTCGCGCCATCTTATTGCCAATGCCCATAGCCACACCATAACCCATCGGTCCAGTGTTGGTTAAAATGAGGAACTCATTGGGGGCATAAGCTGTCCAATGGTGAGAGACATGATAGGATAATGCCCCCGAATCTAATACCATGACTGTATTGCGTGGTGCGACCTGGCGTAATTCTGTTACTAACCGTGCAGGATGTATGGGTATTTCCTGACTGGTTCGATTTTCTTCCTGGTCATAATAAGGGGTATTCCTAATCTTCTCCAGCCAATTTTTACGTTGTCCTCGGCTATTATGGAGTTGCTCACCAAAAAGCTCTTTATGCTCTTGCAGCCAAGAGAAAAACTCTTTGACATCGCCAACGATCGATGTTTCTTGATAATTTTTGCCCTCTACAATATTAGGATTAATATCAACGCGAACAAGGGACTTAGACGGAGGGAAGTTCTCATCCCAAGCTAAGGTATTGTTTTCGTTCAGAGTAGCACCCAAGACAAGCAATACTTCAGCTTGCTCAATTGCTTTGTCTTGAGAACCTAAGATTAACTTATTCGCTTGTAGACTTCCGCTAATACCAAAAAAGCCAAAGGACATGGGTGAATCTTCGGAAATTGCCCCCTTTGCTCGCAGTGTTGTTACCACAGGAATACTAAATTCTTCCGCAAATTCCCGCAGGACTTCGCCAGCGTTGGACCAGACACAACCATTACCAGCAAAAATCACAATCCTGGTAGCGGAAGCAAGAATCTCTGGTACTTGTTTCATTGCTTCTCGATTGATCGCTCTAGCTGGTTCTTTAATATTCACAGGTTGATAGTCGGCAGCATATTTTCCCTTGAGCATATCTCTGGGTACTGTAAGAAAAGCTGGTCGATTTTCCACCCCACGCATAGCGCGAATTGCTTTCTGCAAAAAATCCCCTACTTTTTCGTAAGAAGGCTTAAAACATCCATTGTGGTTATTATCTGTGTCGTAAGCTAGAGGAATACCTTGAGACCAAACCGTAATCGGACGCATAATTTCGCGATCGTCTATACCAGTAGCATTGGAATCTTGAAACGCACCATCGCCATTCCATCTGGAAGGAAGAGAACCACTAATAGCCAATACAGGCGATCGATCGAGATAGGCTGCTGTAATAGCCGTTACTATGTTAGTAACACCAGGGCTACCAGTTATCATACAAACCCCAAAACTCTGATTTGCTCTGGCATAGCCATCTGCCATATATGCAGCACCTGCTTCATGGGTAGCTACAATCCCCTCAATTCCTGCTTCCGAGAATCTTTCTACCAAAGGATCGATATTATAGCCAGGAACTAAAAAGACACGATCGATACCTTCTTGTCTTAAAGCTTTGAGAATATATAGTGCTACATCGTCCGTATTTTTTGGCATAGAAATTAACCTCTATTGTTTCTCTGTATTTCATTTGTTAGTATTGTGTGCTTATTTTCTGGTAATTAATAGGGGAAAAATTCAGGTATTTTTTCAGGTAAGAGGAAATACCAATAAAATCTCGATTAAATAGACTTAAACATAAGACACTAGTCCGCAATCATCTAGTCTTCTGATCTGAAAAATCAAAGAATCAGCAGGAAAGCGAATCTCCCGCCAAGCAAAACATTCGCGAATCGTAGTTTGATGCTGTCCTCCAGAAATACTCAAGTCTGAATTGAGCATTTCCAGACCAACTTTTACGTAAGTAAGGTTATCAGCAGAGAGTCTATTCCAAACATCAGCTAACAAAGCTCCCAGATAATCTCTAGCTTTCAATATTGCTGCTTGAAATTGCTGTTCCTTCCCGCTGTAGGCTGCTGCAAATTCAGCTTGAATAGCATCATCATCCTCCTCCTCATCTAGAGAATGGAGAGACCGCCTAGCAAGTTCTGGAGAGATTAAATCAGCTTGCACCAATTCCTTCTGAAATACTTCAACAAATACATCAAAGATTGCACCAGTTAAGGGAAGAGATAAGTCGTGGGGTTCTCGACTCACTGTGGACATTCGTTCGTAGTTAAAAAGTTCACGAATTTGGCGACTTTCAGACAATTCACCGATGCGATTAAGTTCGTTGGGAGTGAAAAGATTGCCCTGAGTATTCTCTAGCAACCGCTCAACTACCTTATTAAAGTGCAGCGATGAGATCATCGCCACTAAATCTCCTGCCGATTCATGAAATCCACCATACTCATTATTATTATTGTTATTACTGGGAATTCCAACTTCGGCAAAAATCAGACTATGACCTAGTTCGTGAGCAAGAACATCAAAGTTTTGGCAATAGGGTCTACTGAGATCGATTTCCCCTGTAGGTGTTCGTCCATAGCCAAATTCCAAGAAGCCGTAACCAGACTGGGCATTATCCCAATTGATTAGAGGAATTAGTTCTAGCTTTTCAAAGTCCATACGAAAATGCCACTCAATCCGTCGCCCAAAGTAGTCTTCCCAGATATCTAGCACACGGCGAACAGTAGCATACATAGTTGCAGCAGAGAATTCTCTACTATTCAAATCTAAATGATCGAAATGTCCATCTGCTCCTGGCAGTACAGGGGGATTGAATGTACCTAAATAAGGTCGTTGATTAAATCGATTATAGGGTCTTTTGTTGACTGCATCTAAAACATACATTCGGTCATCAGCCGGACCAGGCAAAATTTGATTAGGTGGAATTGTTACTTTAACAACCTCTGGTTGTTCAAAAAATTGGATGAAACGAGGCTGGGGAAAAATTAGAAATCTTGTTCCGGTTTCAGCAATAGCAGCATCTAATTTTCTAGACATATGGATTTTTCTCCTTGTAAGTTAAAAAAAAATTAGAGAACAACCAACTTCCCAATAATGATTAGATTCAACACTTGCTCGGATTTTTCAAGAGCTCAAAAAATTGCCCTTTTACCGAAATTTAGACATTACAAAAAAGTACAAAATCTACGAAGTAATGATTTTACTTAGATTTACCTGTTTTCTTGTTCCTTAACTATTCTTTAATCTTGCTAATTCTTATATAGTGCAAGAAAAATCAACTTATGCGCTTTTTGGATGAAGTGGTCACTGCATTCCGCGGTGAAGCTTAACTTAAATTCTTAGCCATTAAATAAAAAAAACTGCATAAGCTTAAAACCGTTGCATCTATTAACGATTAAACCGATAAAATTATTTATTACAAATATTTGTGTGAATATCCAGTTGCATTATCAAAAGAATGGCGACCAATAAATTAACTAATTTGTTTTTTAGCAATGTAAAATTTTTTTCGGCTTTAAACCAAAATGCTAAAAGATGAAGAAAGAGCAAGAGAGTGGTATCTAACTGCACGTAATTAAGATGAAAACTTTATCAAGATACTGGAAAATTTGTCGAATTAGCCTAAACAATGAAAAAACTCGATATGAATACTTTTTAGTTTCGACTGCACAAAAATTTTTTAATCAAATATTCTCTTCCCTGTGCAATTCACCAGAAAAAGATATCCAGACTACTTTAAATGACTATTTTAACTGTAATAATTCATCTGTAGCTAAAATCGATCGATCTATAGCAGGACTTTGTCTAAGATGCTATGTTTCCTACCCTATCCTCAAAGCCTGTCAAAAAATCGATTATCTGTTTGCTGGAGCAAAGCAGTTTACCTATGAGGACTTGCTGCCATTTGTGCTTAATGACGATGGAAAAACTTTAATTGTCTTGGACAAGAACAATAAAAACCAACTCATGGTGACGGACAAGGGTCAAACTATAACAGCAACTTACCCATTTTTTACTGTTGACGTTGTGCGTACATATCAGTTTGACTCAAGAACTAGTATGAGTTTAGATAATTGGGCTTACTTACAAACTAAACAAAATAGGGAAATAAAAAATTTTTTATCTGAGTTTGGGTTTCAGCATCTGAGCGATTGGGCATTGCTAAATAGAGCAAGATTATTACAGCTTGAAAGTTTATCTACACGCTCTTCCCATCTAATCAAAGTCTTTCATTCGGTCTATCGTCGAGATAGAGTCAAACAACAGCACAAAGGAGTAAGAAGATGTCCAGACCCAAATGAAGCTCAACTGCAAGAAATGCTTGTCTACTTGCAAAAACAAAATATCATCATTAAAACTACAGTAGAGTTACTCAAAGAACTCAAACAGGTAGCAAAGCAGCTAAGACAGTATGATATCTGGAGTTACAGAGAACCTCTGGAGAGTTATGACCTCGATACCGACAGTTATACACTCAGAGCAGATTTACCTAATAATTCTCTCAATGAATTAGACTTAGAAGAACGAGAAGTGTTAGAGTTCTTGCAAACCTCACTTGTATTAGCTTTAAGGGAAGGGATAGAGCAAGAGATTAGCAATCGTATTACCAAATTGGCAAAAAGCCAAAAATATGCTCTTTTTGCTCAAAAATTTATATTCGGTTTGCAATTATATTATTGTCAGGGTATGTCTTTATCGAAAATTGCTCCTCAATTGGGGATGACCAGTTGGGATCAAGCCAGACGTATATTGAATCCAGGTGATCTTCTCAGTAAGGTTCGTACTTTGACAACACAAAAACTTCTGGATAAGATCTTAGACCTGATGAAGTCAAAGGGTCTGACTAAAGTTCCCCTTAAACCAGATTATCTTAAAACTTTGCTGAAGAGAATTGAAGCGTTTGTGGATGAGGAAATCTTCCAAGAAGCAGCAGCAGAAATTAAGGCGGGAAAAAACCGTTCTCTGGATAGCTTATACGCTCAGCAACTTCGCATCTATTCTAAACAAAAGGCAAAACCGATCAAGGAGTGAAGTGATGGTTGATTCCTCAAGTAATTCAAATAGTTTAAGACTGTTATTGTCAGAAGTAATTTGTCTTGAAGCAGAACATTTTACACAGGCAAAAGAGATAAGTGAACAGGTAGGAACAGAAGTAAACCTGGGTTGGCAAACTTATCTCAATGCACTAGGGCTATTGGGATTGGAGGAATGGCTTCAAGACAGAATACCTACTCAAGCAATTCATCGAGATACTAATTTCCGAGAAACTATGTGCTATCTCAAGATGGGTGAGTTTAAATATGGTGTCATTGCCACTGAGCATTTGTTAGATGAAGTTGTAACTGTTCCTAAAGCTGTTATTGACAAACCAGAATTAGTAGCTCATTTCTACGTAGTACTTGAGGTAAATGAAGAACAGGAGCAAGTTATTTTTAGAAGCTTTCTCCGCTACGATCAACTGATTAATTATCTTGCTAAAGTTAATTTGCCAAAATTACAGGATGGTTGTTATCAGTTACCTCTGTCCTTATTTGACGCTGAACCTAATCATCTTTTGTTTTACTCTTGTTACTTAGATGCTACTACTATTTCTCTTCCTGTAGCTTCTACTCAAGATTACTCTGACAATTTATTAGAACAGCTTCCAAAAACTAGAACTAAGTTGAGTCAATGGTTACAAGGTGTATTGGACACAGGTTGGCTTTCTTGGGAAACATTATTTACGGCAGAAACAAGTTTAGCTTGGAGTCCCAGAAATTCTGCAGAAGAAGCTAAAGGGGGTAAACTAATTAACTTGGGAATACAATTGGGAGGTAAAAAGGTAGTATTGCTAATAACCGTCAATACTGAAACTTCCCAAAAAATAAAAGTAGGAGCACAACTATATCCTACTGGAGAAGAAAAGTATTTACCTCCCGATCTCAAGCTGACTTTGTTCTCAAAAGCAGGAAAAGCACTTCAGGAAACTCAATCAAGATATCAAGATAACTACATTCAGCTGAAACCTTTCAAAGGTGAAAAAGGAAAACACTTTAGTATAGAGGTCTGTATGCATGATGTCTGTGTTAGAGAAGATTTTGAGCTTTGAAGAGAAAGCCAGCCCGCACATCACGCCACCTCATGCAGCAGGTGGTGACGGGGCGTATAAACTGCGCGGGAAACCCACGCAGACAGCCCTTCGTTAGGGCACAAGCGTTAGTTGCTCAATATCCTATCCCTTGATTTTCGATATACTGCTTAACAAGATTTTAGTTATACTTCGGGCAGTCAACAGCGTGAATTGCATTGATGCTTATCCCCTCAGAATTTTAACCAATGTTACGAATCCGAAACTTTTAACAGCTAATTTACATCTTGCCTTACATTATTTTACATATTAATTATCGATCATTCGAGTTAATATTCAAAACTCAGCAAGCATACAGATAATTCAGTTGAACTTAATCTGCAAAAAATGGCAATTATTATTTAAGAGATTAAGTCCGATCTAGCTCACAACTTCTTCACAATTTCGACATACTTTCTGTAAATGCAGCAATTAAAGTTTGTGGTGGGATTGACGAAGCAGATGAAAATGTATTGATAATGACAGCTTTAGCGGAGCGGAGTTAATAGGTGGTGGGTAGTTTACATATAGGAGAACTAATTATCTAAGTATAATTATTTACATTGAGCCCAACTTTCTTCTCTTTTTCTTCCTTATTCTTTCTTATCTTAACTGTGTCATTAATTTTGTTTAACTACTGATATTAAACTAAGATCTTGCACCTAACATGTAGTTAGTCTGTTTTATCAGTGAAAGGGAAAAAGGGTGAGAAATTGACGATCAAACCAAAATTATTTAGTTTTTTGTACTGGTGCAAGATGTGAGTTAAAAACAAAATACCTGAAAAAACCTGACTTTTCCCCCTTGTACTTCCCCAAAGTTGACCACATAATACTAGGATAAAGACGAAACCAAAAGGTTTCCTTTAAGCCGATCGACATAAAATTTGCATAACTCTGAGGTTTAACCTTTATATAACTAAAAGACGACAACATATAAAAAAAGCTGAGAGCATTCTGTCAAAGTTGATTTAGAGAAGTATACATATAAAAACTAAGATGAGTAAGTCACTTAATAGTTGTAGCTTGAACAGAATCCAAACTATAAAATCAGTTCAATCGATCGTTATTAATCTAGGAAGTGGTGACTTGAAGCAAGGATTTTCCAGAGTTACTGCTCAACTGTGGACAACAGAGCATCCTTACCCAGAGCAGTTTATTGGCAGCTTGCCTCCGTTTATAGAACTGGCTGAATCCTACAGAATATGGCAGTCAATGTATAAGGCTTTTTGTGGTCGGTTAGTGATGTTTTCTCGCTCTTACGAAGAGGATGACGAACTAGAAATTGATGAAGGAGGTATAACCCATGTATCGCAGCTTAGATTTGATGAAATATGCCAACAGTTAGAAAAAAACATTAATACTTGGCTTTCCTCTGCGGGTTTTTTCAATATTGAAAGGCAATTGCGATCGCAGTTAAACCCCACAGCAGAAATTAGAGTCATTGTAGAAACTAATGATGAGGAGATGAGACGCTTACCTTGGTCTCGCTGGGATTTCTTTAAGGATTATCCCTATTCAGAAATAGCTCTGAGTAAGCCAGAGTACAAACGCCGTCAACCGCTAAAATCTTCTTTACCCAGACAAAAAGTCAGAATTTTGGCAATTCTAGGTAATAGCAAAAACATCGATCTCAATCAAGAGACTAGATTTCTGAACAGCTTACTAGATGCGGAAACCACTTTTCTCGTTAAACCCTCTCGTGTTCAATTGGATGCCCAGCTTTGGGATAATCAAGGTTGGGATATACTCTTTTTTGCTGGTCATAGTCAAACCCAGGGGGAAACAGGTCGAATTTATATTAACGAGAACCACAGTAATAATAGTTTAACCATTCAACAGCTAGAAGAGTCCCTTAATGCAGCCATTAACTATGGTTTAAAGTTAGCAATTTTCAACTCCTGCGATGGACTAGGATTAGCAAAGGCTTTGGAAAAATTAAATATTCCTCAGGTCATTGTCATGCGGGAGCCAGTACCCAATCGTATTGCCCAGGAATTTTTTCAGCATTTTCTCACAGCTTTTGCCATTGAAAGAATGTCTTTATATCTGTCAGTTCGGCAGGCGCGAAGAAAATTACAAGCTCTAGAAGATGAATATCCCGGTGCTTCTTGGTTGCCTGTAATTTGTCAAAATCCAGCAGTGGAATCTCCAACTTGGCTACAGTTAGGTGGAATTCCCCCTTCTCCTTATCGAGGCTTATTTAGTTTTCGGGAAGAAGATCGACATCTATTTTTTGGGCGAGAAAAGTTTACAGAAAATTTAGTAGCAGCAGTAGAAAAAAAACCCTTGGTAGCTGTGGTTGGTTCGTCTGGCAGTGGTAAGTCTTCGGTGGTTTTTGCTGGATTAATTCCTCGCTTGCGGGAAGATGTCAATGTGCAGTGGCAGATTATCTCTTTTCGTCCAGGGAAAAAACCTTTTGAGGCATTAGCAAGAGCGATCGCTCCTCTGTGGCAACGAAGTGAAAAGCATCTAGGAGAAAATACCCAAGTTCAAAATCGCGATTTGATTGAGTGGAAAATAACTCAAGCACTCAAGCAAAATGATGAAACCTTATCTAACATTATCAAGACTCTAGTCCAACAACCCCCAACTCGCTTTGTTCTTATAGTCGATCAATTTGAGGAACTCTACAGTCTCTCTCCAGAGAACGAACGTCAGTCTTTTGTAGATGGATTACTGAAAGCTGTGAAATTGGCTTCAGCATTTACTTTAGTTATAACCTTAAGGGCTGACTTTTATGGCTATGCTCTTTCTTATCGTCCTCTTAGCGATGCTTTACAGGGAGCAATTCAAAACCTTGGTCCGATGAATGACGCTGAACTACAGTCTGCGATCGAAAAGCCAGCAGCACAAATGCAGGTAAGACTGGAAAAAGGATTAACCAATCAACTAATCAACCAGGTAGGAAAACAGCCAGGAAGTTTACCTTTATTAGAGTTTGCCTTAACTCAATTATGGTCAAAACAAAGAAATGGGATACTAACCTATCAAGCTTACTCTGAGATTGGGGGTATGGAAACAGCACTGGCACGCCACGCAGAGACAATTTATACCCAGTTAAAAGAAGCAAATAGACAACGAGTGCAACAAGTGTTTATGCAGTTGATGCGTTTAGGAGAAAAAACAGAAGCAATTCGTCGGGTAGCAAATCGCGATGAAGTGAAGGAAGAAAACTGGGACTTAGTAAGACACTTAGCTTCTGCCCGTTTAGTGGTTACTAACTACAATGAATTTACAGGAGAGGAAACTGTTGAAATTGTCCATGAAGCTTTGATTAGAGGTTGGGGAAGACTAGAACACTGGATGCAAGTTGACGGAGAGTTTCGCCGATGGCAAGAACAGTTGAGAGCAATAAGGTATCAATGGGAAAGTAGCGATGGCGATCAAGAACTCCTATTGCGAGGAAAGCCTCTGGTAGATGCAGAATATTGGCATAGTCAACGTCTTCAAGAACTAAGTGCCAAAGAAAGATATTTTATTGAGCTAAGTTTAAAAGTTAGGGATAGAGAGGCTAAAAAACAAAAGCGCAGAAGAGAACTTACTACCTTAGGGCTAATTAGTGGTCTAGTAGGAGCTTTAATTTTAACGGGAACAGCTTGGCTACAATGGCAGAATTCACTTATTAGCGAGATTAAAGCGATCAGTTTGTCCTCAGAAGCATTGTTTGTCTCAAATCAGAATTTAGATGCACTGATCGAAGCATTAAGAGCAAAACAAAAACTCAAAAAATTAGTCAAGCAAGACACTTCTACTCAAGCCATAGTTGAGTTGGTATTAGATCAGGCAATTTATGGATTAGTGGAGTACAATCGCTGGCTAGCTCAAAGTGATGGAGTCAGAGGAATTGTAATTAGTCCTAATGACCAGATGATTGTTTCAATTCATGAAAATACCACCCTCAAACTCTGGAGTTTAGATGGTAAGTTAATTAAAACTCTGGAAGGACATAGTGCTGGAGTAACAGGAGTAGCATTTAGTCCTGATGGTCAAACCATTGCCTCTGCTTCGGAAGATACCACCGTTAAACTCTGGAATTTGGATGGTAGTTTGGTACGCACAATTCATGGACATACTACTGGAGTAACGGGAGTGGCATTTAGTCCTGATGGTCAAATCATTGCCTCTGCCTCGGAAGATACCACCATTAAACTCTGGAGTTTAGATGGTAGGTTAATTAAAACACTGGAAGGGCATAGTGCTGAAGTGACAGGAGTGGCATTTAGTCCTGATGGTCAAACCATTGCCTCTACCTCGGAAGATACCACCGTTAAACTCTGGAGTTTAGATGGTAGGTTAATTAAAACACTGAAAGGGCATAGTGCTGGAGTAACGGGAGTGGCATTTAGTCCTGATGGTCAAACCATTGCCTCTGCCTCGGAAGATACCACCGTTAAACTCTGGAGTTTAGATGGTAGGTTAATTAAAACACTGGAGGAACATGGGGATATTGTTTGGGGAGTCGCTTTTAGTTCCAGCAACAAGACCATTGTTTCAGCTAGTTGGGATGGAACTATTCGACTCTGGAGTTATAAAAGCCCTTTGCTAACCGTTCTCTCTGGACATAGTGCTGGCATTACGGGAATTACATTTAGTCCTGACGGTCAGACTATTGCTTCAGCTTCTGACGACAACACTATCAAACTCTGGAATCTTGATGGTACTTTACTTAAAACCCTTAAGGGTCACAGTAGTAGAGTTTACGGAATTGCCTTTAGTCCTGACGGTCAGACCATTGCCTCAGCTTCTAACGACAACACTGTCAAACTCTGGAATCTTGATGGTACTTTACTTAAAACCCTTAAGGGTCATGATGCTGCCGTGTGGTATGTAGTTTTTAGTCCTGATGGTCACACTATTGCCTCTGGTTCAGGAGATAAAATGGTCAAACTCTGGAATCTTGATGGTACTTTGAGAACTACTCTTGTTGGGCATAAAGGTACAATTTTTGATATAGTTTTTAGTCCTGATGGTCACACTATTGCCTCTGGTTCAGGAGATAAAATGGTCAAACTCTGGAATCTTGATGGTACATTGCTCAAAACATTTAAGGGTCATAGCCAAGCGATTTCGGGATTAGATATAAGTTTCGATGGTCGGACTATCGCCTCAGCTTCTCACGATAACACTATCAAACTTTGGAATCTTGATGGCACCTTATTACAAACACTCAAAAACCATAAAGATGTAGTAGAAGATTTAGTTTTTAGTCCTGATGGTCAACTGATTGTCTCCGTTTCAGCAGATAAGACAATCAAACTCTGGAATCGTCGTCAAGGTACTTTGCTCAAAACTTTCAAGGGACATACTGGTGCAGTTTGGGGTGTAGATTTTAGACCTGATGGAAAAAGAATTGCCTCGGTATCAGCAGATCAAAAGGTAATTGTCTGGAATTTGGAGAAACTTTTAACTTTAGATGCTCTCAAGTACTCATGTAATCAAGTTCGGGATTATCTGCACAATAGTACTGAGGTAAAAACAAGCGATCGCAATCTTTGTGATTTGTAAAATAATTGGTTAGTTCATTGACGGGAAAAGTATTCAAAAATACCTGAAAAAATACCTGAATTTTTCCCCTGTTGCTGAGCATAAGTTTTAAGACAAAATACGAACAACAAAAGATTAATGAACAAAAATTCAGAGATCGCTCTCATGGTCTTTTCTTATATGAATACAAAATTCGGAGGGCAATTTTATGTTGACGGACGACCGAATAGTTCTTTACCAACTCACCTTTGCTAAGCAGAAACTTTTGACTCCAGATATTCCTCTTTGCCTAAAAGCAATCTCCTATGTACGAATCTGCTGTTCGGCAATGAAAAAGCTTGACCGGGGAACACCGGTCACCGCAGACGATCGAGGTAGCAATTGTCACAAGACACCTTACCTAAGTTTATTGAAATCACTTTCTCAAACGGATTCACAGTAGAACTCTTGCAAAAGTCTTTTTGTGATAAGATGAAAAATTTTACTAAAATCTCTTATCTTAGAAAAGATTGATATGAAATTTGCTCAATTTCAGAGACTATCCAAACAGAAATTTAAGCGTAGGACAGGAATGAGTCATCAGGCTTTTTATGTCATCGTTAATGAAGTCAAGAAACAAGAAAAGAACAAAAAGAAGCCTGGTCGCACGTGTAATTTGAGCGTGGAAGAACAAGTTTTAGTGACTATTCAGTACTGGCGGGAATATCGACCTTACTTTCAAATTGGAGTTGATTGGGACGTATCGGAATCTACAGTTTGTCGAACGGTACATAAAGTAGAAAATATCTTGATTAAGTCGAGAAAGTTAGCTCTACCTGGACAAAAAGAATTGAGGAAATTATCTGACCCAGAAATAGTATTAGTCATCGATGTCATGGAAAGTCCTATTGAGAGACCAACCAAAGGACAAAAAGGATTTTATAGTGGTAAAAATAAAAAGCATACATTCAAGACGCAAGTAATTATTGAATTAAAAACCATGAAGATAATGAGTTTAAGGAATGATAAAGGAAAAATTCACGATTTTAAGTTATTTAAGAAAACCAAGGTAAGGCTAACTAAAACAAGTACAATGCTAGGGGATAAAGGCTACCAAGGAATCCTAAAAATTCACGAAAACAGTGCCACCCCAATTAAGAAGCGCACCGCCTGCGCTGAGGTTTCCTCAGCGTAAAGACGGAGCAAGCAACCCAAGGGAGGAAAATTAACGAAAGAACAAAAAATATCTAATCGAGAATTAAACGGCCTTAGAGTGGCAATCGAACATGTTAACCGTCGCTTAAAAATCTTTAAAATTTTGTCTTATTGCTATCGAAATCGTCATAAGAGATTTGGTTTAAGAGCCCATTTAATTGCAGGCATTTATAATTATGAATTAGCCGTATAAATTCAACTCAAAAATTAAATTTATCTTCAAGAATTCAGCAATTAATTAATAACTGAAACAAGTTCTGCTGTCGATTTTTTATTTAGCGATCGCCCGATAATACTTAATCGAAAAAATTGCTCAATTCTTACTGTTTTAATTAGCAAAAAGCGAAAGCAAAATAACTCCTAATCATACCACAAAATATTTTTGCAAGAGTTCTAGTGGTGGAACAAATGTCAAGTTACTTACGAGGGAAGACTCAGGTCTGATGACCCCATTATCGATCGACTATTGCAACCTTTAAACAACTTTGTTGATTACCAATTGATACTCTCGGCTGTTTGAAACAGGGTGTGATATGGCAACGATCCCTAACATTAAAATGTTATATCGACCTCAAAACTATTCTCAGAACTCAGATAATATTTCTAGAAAAATGCCTCTTCCTAAAAGAGGAATCAGACATCATAACTTCGCTTTTCAATGACAGAACTAATAAAGCTTCATACACCATCTGAGAGTAGACAAGTAAATACTAACTTGAAAAACTCCCAAACCTACATCAAAAAAGTCGGGATCATCGGGGCAGGACCTGCTGGATTAGCCACAGCTATCGCCCTCAAAAAACGAGGCATTGAAGTCCACATTTATGACCAAGCCAGAGCATTTCGTCCTATTGGTGCAGGACTGACCCTTTCTCCTAACGGATTAAGAAGTTTAGCAGCGATCGAGCCAGATGTAGTTCAGCAACTCAGACTGCAAGGTTCTCAAATTAAACGATTCAAAGTCAGAACATCCAAAAGAGGATGGCCCATCATTACCCAACGCATGACGGGCGACGAATACGATCAACCGTTTATGGCGGTTCGCTGGTTCTGCCTACAGGAAATTCTGAGATCCAAACTGTCACCCGATAACCTTAATCTCAATCATCGATTAATTGCCTTTGAACAAAACCACCAGAGCGTCACACTTCGCTTTGAAAATAACAAAGCTACAACCGTCGATCTGCTTATTGGTGCAGACGGTATTCGCTCTGCTGTTCGTAAACAGTTGTTTGGGGTTGAAAACCCGACTTATAGTGGTTGGATGACCTGGCGCGGGGTACTGAAATATCAACATCGTTTGTTGCCTCCTCATCAAGCAACCGTGTTTGCCAATAAAGGAAAGATATTTCTAGTTATGGATAATGGAGATGGGCATATTTCTTGGTCACTAGAGATGCTTTCTAAAACAAGTCATCGATCCAAGAATGCCAGGGAAGTAAAAGAACGAGTTATTCAAGAACTGGCAAAATGGCATCCTGTAGTACAAGAAATTATTGACCTGACGGATGCTGATATCATCGTTGAAAGACCAGTTGGCAATCCCCTAATCTTGCCCAAATGGAGTAACAACAGGGTAACTCTAGTGGGAGATGCTGCCCATTATATGGGACCTCATCTTGGACAAGGCACCAATACCACGTTTGAAGATGTATGGGCATTGTCTGCTTGTTTATCTAATTATGGCAATCTGGGAGAGGCTTTAGGACATTATGACAAAAGTCGCATTGAGCGTACAACTATTGTGCAATATCGCACGCTCTTTTCTGCTGCTCAAATGTTCAATCCTTTCATGAGACCAAAACGGTTTTTTAATAGATCATTTGGAACAGTGCCAGAACAAGCCAAAATTGGGCAAAAAGCATTTTCAGACTGGCTTTATCGATATAGTCTGCCATCTTATAGCTCCCTCAAACCCCCTCTAGAAGTTAATAATCATGAGAAATAAAACTTTAAAAGCTTTTAGAAGCAAATTAATTACCATAGCTCAATTAGCTTCATTTATTACTTTAACAACATTTGTTACCTTGCCAGTTCACGCTCTTACATTGGTTCAAGAGAGAAATTCTTTACAAAGTAACGCTCAAATCTCTTGGTCAAGTTTGGGCAAAGTCTTGAATCCTCTTGCTCCCAATACTGAGGATTACCTGAACAATTCATTTTCAGCCCAATCTTCTAATGGTTTAGGACTAACGGTAGAAATTCCTAATGCTAGTGGAGATATCACTCCACCATTTATCTTTCAAAATAGCCCAGGGGTTCAAACTAATTTTGCTCCTGGTGATTTTATTTTATTTACAGGTTTTAGTCCTACCGTCATTCCTACGGGCAATCCCAATCCTTTAACCATCGTTTTTGAGCGAGAAGTTAAAGCTGCTGGAACTCAAATTGCTGCAAGTGGTAGCGAAAACATAGATTATGAAGTTTTTATATCGGCATTCGATGATGCTAATAACTTACTAGGAACATTTTCTAGCCCAGGAATCTCTTCTGGTGCAAGGGATGATTCTGCCGTTTTTTTAGGGGTACAAAGCGATACCGCTAATATTAAAAGCTTAGTTTTTTGGACTTCTTCACCAGAAAGAGGTTTTGGAATTAATACAGTCAGTATTACAACTGTTAATGAGCCATATTCGGGTTTGGGCTTATTGATTATTGGCAGTTTAGGTTTAGGCTTTAAAGCCTATCAAAAATTTAAGCGATTATCAAGCCAGTAAAAATAGCGATCGCTCTTATTATAAATAATCAAGTAAGGCTGATTCAGTTAATTCTTGGAGTTCTCGATCTTGTTCGTATATTTCTGCATATAAATCGGCGGATGCCTCTAAACTCTAGGCTTCTAACTCTTGTCTTAATTTTTTGAGTGCAGTACAAATCAATTCATCTCGATCGCGAAATCCATATTCTTGATAACGATTGAGAAATTGAATTTCTGATTCTTCTAAATTAAATTGAGCCTGAGTCATGGTTGTTAACTTACTTTCTTCCCTATTTTAATTCTTGAATGATTTGAAACACAAAAGCGATCGCCCTCCCTAGAATTCTAACGTGCGATCTCTTTAATTATTTCCACAAGCCAGTCAAATGCTTTAGCAAATATTCCCACCAACTGACCCGCTATGGTAGTCAATGTTCCTACAGACCAATCAAATGCTTTAACCAATATTCCCATCAACTGACCCGCTATGGTAGTCAATGTTCCTACAGACCAATCAAATGCTTTAACCAATATTCCCATCAACTGACCCGCTATGGTAGTCAATGTTCCTACAGACCA
>JASJDI010000258.1 GCA_030065155.1 Xenococcaceae cyanobacterium MO_188.B29 | reverse complement strand
CAGGGCTATTTCATGCTAGTTCCAATGCACCAAGAAATTAATTTCTTGGCTAAAATATCAAGTCCGTTTAAACGGACTTAAGGTATAAGACAGAGAATTTATTCTCTGGCTGGTGAGAATGAAATAGCCCTGATTTATATATTTTTTAATTAAGATGAGATAAAAATATTAAATATAATTAATTTATAATTTCTATACAACTTATCTAATATCTTGGTCTAAAAACTTTACCTCAATATAAAGTGAATCAAATTCAAACACCAAATGGCATCAGTAAAAGTATGGAATTAGACTTAAATTATATATAAATTAACTAGGCAGTAAAGGTTGTGCATAAGCAGAGAAACCTGCATTCCTAAGCGAAAAAACGGTTTTTTGGTCATCTTGTACCCAAAATTTCTGTCCGAAACGAATAAATTGACGTTGTTCTCCTTGACCGATCGCAGCAACTACAGGCATTTTAGCTTTGTTTCTTTCTCCAGATTGCTCTTGTAAAATGCCTTTAAGACTTGCTTGTATGCTTCTATCTAATGCTTGTTCTGGAGTTATTTCTAACATTACCATTTTCACTTGTTCGATTATTTCTGCATCTTCAACAATAATTTGTAGTTGTTCTTCCCTCCGTTCAACTTTACCCCAGATAATTAAACGAGCATTTTCCATAATTAGGTTTTCCAGTTGTTCATAAGCATTAGGAAAAATTACTCCTTCTGCTTCTCCTGTAACATCCTCCATCTGAATAAAAGCCATGGGAGTACCTTTTTTAGTCACAATTTTTTTGATAGTAGTTAACATAACTACTGCACTAATTTTTTTTCTTGATTTTTGTTCAGATAATTGACTTAAACTGATAGGAGATAAAATTTGTGCTGCTTGCTGAACTGATTTAAGGGGATGTTCAGAAACATAAAAACCCAAATTTTCTTTTTCTAGCCTTAGTTTTTCTTGTAAAGGAAAATCGGCAACAGACGGACTACTAGGTGCTTGTTCAAAAACTTCATCACCATTATTACTAGAGGTATTATTATCAATTAGATCAAATAAATTCATTTGACCACTTTCTTTTTCTTTAGTACGGTTTTGCGCCCAAGGAACAACTAAATCGAGATCGTTGAGTAGCTGTCGGCGATTATTTTGAATGCGATCGAAAGCACCACAATAAATTAGAGTTTCTAAGGCACGACGATTGACTACTCGTAAATCAACCCGTTCACAAAAATCTGCTAAAGATGTAAATTTACCTTCTGCTTCTTCTCTAGCTTCTAGAATGTTTTCGATCGCACCTTGTCCTAAATTTTTTACCGCTGATAAACCAAACAATATTTTATTTTTTTGCGGGGTAAAATCTTCCTGAGAGCGATTTATATCGGGTGCTTCCACTTCAATGCCCATTCTTTGGCAATTTTCCCGATATTTTTCTACCTTGTCTTGAATGCCACTACTAGCAGTCAGCAAGGCACTCATATACTCTACGGGATAGTTGGCTTTGAGATAGGCTGTCTGATAGGTAACATAGGCGTAGGCGGTGGAGTGGGATTTATTGAAACAGTTAGAAGCAACTAAACCATTAGCCAGTAAAAAATTATGCTCTTTAACCACACCAAGATCGTAAACGGACTTTTTCCCCAAAGATTTGCGATCAACTATCTTCACCATAATTATTTACCTATTATCTCTGAATTACTCCTATTCTCGTAACTTGAAAGCTTCTTTAGCATTAATTCCATCTCCTTGAAATCCAAGATACCAAAGAGAAGCAGCAGCTTCAGCACGAGTAACTGTTTTTTTCGGTTGAAATAAAGTAGTATAACCAAATATTCGCCTAATATTGGCTTGTTCGCCATTCTGAAAATCAGCAAATAATGCTCTTAATCCTTGGGACTCAATACTATTAACATCTTGAAATCCCCAACTATCGGCGATCGTTTCGATGGAAGCAGGAGGTAAAGCTTTACGTAAGTCTAGAGGTACTTTCCAAGTAATTAAATCTTCTCTGGTTAGGGGTGAATCGGGTTGAAACAATAACTTACTACCATCATTAGTTAACCTAGAAGGAACTAATCCAGCTTCAGCTAGCCCTTGAATTATTGCATAATCAGGATCGTTAATACTAATATCCTTAAAAGCTGGTTCATCTGATTTAGTAGCTAAATGGATTTTATTGCCAGAAGAGTCTGCATAAAAGCGATTATTAATTTCTACTAACCAACGAGCATATTCTCTGCGAGTTATGGGTTGATTAGGAGCAAATTTGTCTAAATTGACCTTTCCTTCTTGTTCATAAGTAGTCAAAATCCCTAAGTTGGCTACATCTTCAACATATTGACGTAATTGTTCTGGTGTTTCTTGTAAATCACTAAAGTTTGCCGAAATAGATCCCCAATGAGATTCTGATTCTACTGTTTCTGCTATTGGTGCAACAATATTATTATTTGGTTGATATTCAATCGTAAATTCAGTATTTGCTGAATTATTATCTTTTTCGGTGGATAATTGGGAAGAAAATAGGACAACTTCCAGATTATCTTTGATCGCAATCAAAGTATCTTCATCGGGAGAATTGGAGGTTGGTGTCTGAATAATTTCCCATTGATTATCTTGAAATTCTTGTCGATAAAAACTGGTTATTTGTTCAATATTATCAAGCGATCGCCATTTAGTTTTACCTTGCTCTTCTGTAGTTATTGAGTCTACTTCTATTAATTTGGCTTGAGGATAAAGGGGAATGGTTGCAGGAAAATTTTCTGGCACATTTATACTTTTTAATTCTTTAGCTATTTCCTGCCCAGTAGGCTGATATTTGTCGCTATCTTCAGCTATTTCTTGTTTAGGAGACTGATCTTGACTATTATCTTCATTTATTTCTTGTTCAGTAGATTGAGATTTGCTGTTAGTATTTTCGCTCTTTTGAAGCTTAGAAGTATTCTCTTGAGAGATTTGCTGAGAAGTTTCTGGTTGTTCTTGATTTTTTTGTAATTGGGGATCTGCTCCTAAAAAATCCTCTAAGGTTTTTCCTTCAGTACAAGCTGTTAAAGCAGATAGTAAAGATACTGATAAAGCCCAATAAATTATAGAATTGATATGTTTTTGAAACACAATTAGTTGCCAAAATTGATACTTTTAAATTTTAGTAGAAGTGTATTTTATAAATAATGAATATTTAGTGTAGGATATTTAATCTAGATACAATTTTTACGGATTTTTAAACAGAGTGCAACTGGGTATTCTCTATGGTATTAGTGTTGGCACAGGAGATCCTGAGTTAATTACTCTTAAAGGATTACGTTGGCTACAACAATGTCCTATTGTAGCTTTTCCCGCTGGATTAGGCGATCGACCAGGAATCGCTCAACAAATTATTACCACTTGGTTAAAACCACAACAAACAACTTTAACTCTCAATTTTCCTTATGTCCAAGATGAGTCAATTTTAGTTTCTGCATGGCAACAAGCAGCACAGCAAGTTTGGGATTATCTTAAACAAGGTCAGGATATTGCCTTTGCTTGTGAAGGGGATGTTAGTTTCTACAGCACCTTTACATATTTGGCACAGACCTTACAAGAGTTACATCCAGAGGTGATAATTAAAACTGTCCCAGGGGTTTGTTCTCCCATGGCGATCGCTTCTGCGCTACAAATTCCTCTGACAATCCGTTCTCAACGTTTAGCTATTTTACCTGCTCTCTATACTATAAATGAACTAGAAACTGCTTTAGACTGGGCAGAAGTAGTTGTTCTACTCAAAGTTAGTTCCGTTTATCAGCAAGTTTGGCAAATCTTACATCAGCGTAAATTGCTTGCTCATAGCTGGATTGTGGAAAAAGCAACTTTTCCCGAACAAAAAATATATCGTAATTTAGCTAGATATCCTAGACTACAATTGTCTTATTTTTCTTTACTACTAGTTAAAGCAAGTGATATATAAACTTCAATCAACTTCATATTCGTTAACAAAACATATTGCGAAATATTGAGAGTCGAGCTAGCATTTTAGCTAAAATTATCTAGACATGATAATCTGGATTCGTGCTATCTGAACTTTATAAAAAATTGAGTTAAAGAGGTTAAGTTTTGAATTCTCAGTTTAAACCGAGCGAACAACAACTATTTCGTGAAGATATTAGTGAATATGTAGCACAGCTTCAGCTACATATGGCTTTGCAGGCTCGCAACTTAGTACCACATCTAAAAGAAGTTAACGATCCTAGAAAACAATTGTTGCAAGAAACTCAGGCAACAATTGAAAAGTTGGTTTCTCGTCAAATAAGTAAATAGGCTTAATAATTTGGTAAGAGGGGGAAGATGGAGGCAAAATAAAATGTTTTTATTTTATGCTTGATCTCCTCCAGCTAATTACTTTAAGAATTATTAACTGGGATCATCAACTCAGTCTATATCTAAACCCATACTTAAATTAATTAAAAATCCAATATTTCCTTCTAGTAGAGAAAGAAAATTCTGTCTTGACTTCTATTATAAAAAACTTATTTGTAACTACTTCTAGCAAAAACACCTATTTCTCAAGCTTTTAGTAGATACAATATGTTTAATTGGCTAAGTTTGATAATTAGGATTAAAATGTTGGAGGCAACTTCGATTTCCCATAGTTTTTTTATAGATGTTAATCTTAATTATTTTCACCCTAACAACAACAACTACATAGCTAGCAGATTCATAGATTATCTTTTCTCTAATGTCAAGTCAGCAAAAACTATTTGCATCTGTCCTAGCTGAATATATCTAAATTTTGGTATTTATCCAAACAAAATTGTCGTGACAGAGGTAGCAAAATATATAAGTATTAATGCTCTATTAATGCTGATTTAAATACAAGTTGGCGACATAACTAAATATCAGCATTAGTTTTAATCGTGTTAGATGAAAACAGAGTCCGATAAAACACTGAAAGGAAAAATATTAATGGTAGATGATCTACCAGAAGGTTTACGTACTCTGTCATATTTATTAAATAATCAAGGTTACAAAGTAATTTGCGTTGCTAACGGAGAAGTAGCAATCAATTTGATTCAACAAGAGCTACCAGATTTAGTTGTACTTGATATTATGCTTCCTGTCATAGACGGTTATAAAGTATGTCAAATTATCAAAGCTAATCCCAATACTAGTCATATCCCTGTTGTTTTCTTAAGTGGGTTAGATTCGGAGTACGATAAGCTTCAAGCCTTTAAAGTAGGTGCGATCGATTATATTACCAAGCCTTTTTTTGTTGAGGAAGTAATTGCTCGTATTGAGACTCAACTATCTTGCTTTCAGAAACAAAGAGAATTAGAAAAAATAATTGAAGAACAGGTCAAAGAACGCTTACTAGCAGAGGAAAAACTCAATCAATCTCGCGCTCTTTTATCTAGTGTCTTAAATAGTTCTGCCGATGGGGTAGCAGCATTTGAATCCATTCGAGATTCTCAGGGGCAAATCGTTGATTTTCGTTGGCTAGTAGTCAATCCTGTGGCAGCCATGACCGTAGGTAAAACTAGTGACAGCTTGCTCTATCAACCTTTATATGAAAACCAACCAGGATATATATTTGACGGACTTTTTGACTTATTCTTACAAGTAGTAGATAACTGTATTGTCTTAGAAAAAGAGCATTATTGTGACTCTGGACAGTTCAAGGCTTGGTTTCATGTGGTCGCCGTCAAACTTGGAGATGGTTTTGCGATGACTTTTCGTGATATCACCGAACACAAACACATGGAAATAGCTTTAAAGAAAGCCAATCAAGAACTAAAACATCAAGCTAATGTCGATAGCCTAACTCAAATCGCTAATCGTCGCTGTTTTGATGAATATCTTACTCAAGAATGGGCAAGATGCGGTCGTGAGCACCAATATTTAGCTATTGTCCTATGTGATGTAGATCATTTTAAAGCTTATAACGATACTTATGGACATCAAGCAGGAGATGAATGTCTGACTAAAGTAGCTCAAAGCATGAAACTAGTAGTCAAGCGACCAGCAGATTTAGTATTTCGCTATGGAGGAGAAGAATTTGCCTTGATTTTGCCGAATACGAATGAGAAAGGAGCTTTAGAAGTAGCTGAAGCTATACGGCAACAGATAAAACTCTTGAAAATTACTCATAATGCTTCAACAGTAGGCAAGCACGTTACTTTAAGTTTGGGGGTTGCTTGTACCATCCCTAGTACCGCTTCTTCTCCTGAAGCTCTGATTGCTAATGCCGATCGAGCTTTATATGAAGCAAAATCTCTAGGTCGCGATCGCACAATCTGTGCTGGGATTGAATTACCATTGTTTTAATTAAAGATTAATTCTTGGGAAGGAGAAGCTCGCCATAGTTGTTCTAATCTACTAGCTGGCATCGTTAAATATAAAATATCTTGAGGATGGAGACTACTTTCTAACAACTCCCAACCATGAATAGTTTGACCTTTTCTTTCTAGATATAGAGGGACAAAGTCTGCTTCGATCGCTACTTGTTGGATTTGTTGACCACAAAAAGGATGTCTTGGAGTAATTAGAGTACCTAAAGCCACCCACAATAAATCTCCTGTCATACCATTCCCTAAAATTCTGCCTCCTAAGGCAGCAGCAGCAAAAGAATCAGTAGACAACTCCACAGGAGATAACACATTATCGAATTCAAATACTTCCTGCATTGATTGAGCTAATTGAGGGTCATAACTGCGGAGGATAGTAGTTAAGTAGGGAGAAACAGCTTTAGCAGTCAAGGCTATTTCTAAATTGGTCATATCGTTACTGGTAACGGCAATCAAACTTACTGCTCGTTCGATGTTCACTGTTTTCAGAGTTGCTGCTAAACTTGCTTCTTCTATGATCACAGGAACACCAAGAGAACGAGTACTATGGAGAAATCGATTATTAGGGTCTGATTCGATCGCCACAACTTCATGACCTTGACTATGGAGTTGTCGAACAATCGCAAAACCCATTCCCCCTAGTCCACAGACAATATGATGGTTACGAGTGGGTACTCTAGCTGCATCCCAAGCCTGTTTTAAACGACTACCTAAGATAAAATCGTTAATTAAGGCATAGCAAATACCAATTACTCCTGCCCCTACAATCATCATAACGGCAGTAAAAACTTTAATACTATCAGGAGCTTGTTCTGCTACTTGTTCTTGTCCTCCTGCACCAGTAATCATCCCCACAGAAAAGTAGAGAGCGTCAACGATGGAAGTATTAAAATTAACACTTACATAAGTAAGAGTGGCAAAAAAAACGGTAATCAATAAAGATAGTGTTACTAGGGTAACAGGGCGAGCATGACGCTGATATTGAGGTAGATTGGTAAAAGCTTTGACTAGTTTGCCCCACCAGGGATGACGTTTTAGTTTTACTTTAGGTTTTGTCCCAATAATTAAGCGATCGCCTAAATATAGTCTTCTTTTACTGACTATAGCCGAGATTAAATCTATTTCTCCTTGGGCTGGTAAATAGTAAATTAACATCCTCGAAGGATTAGACCACAGATCTTGTAACGGTTTACCCAACCAGGGATGATCTTGGGTAATGATTTCTTCATGGGTAGGCCAAATTTGGTTAAATAGGCGCAATTGTCCGATCGCTTTATTCCCTAACGCAGCAAAAGAAAAAATTGGTGCAGCTAAGGCAGCAACACTAATAGTGAAGTGATTACTAAGAGTTTGGTCGAGGCGTTCTCCTAAAGTTTGATTGAGGAGACGATTAATGATGCGAATGCTTGGGTTGATTTTTTTTGCTTGAGTTAAAACGGCTAGATTAAGAGCGTCATCATTAGCAGCCAATACTAAAGTATGGGCTTTTCTAATTCCAGCATTAATTAGAGTAGTTATTATTTTTGGATCACCAATAATAATTTTTTCATTGGGTTGTATTGTTATAGTTCGATCGCTAATACCAACTACTTCTGCGCCTTGCTTCCTTAAAAGACTATAAATCTTATATCCAGTACGACCTAAACCGCAAACGATTATTCGTGGTTTCATAAATACTATCAATGAGACAAACTCATTTATGCTTTACGCTTTGCTTGTTTTTAATTTTTACTTGTTTGTCCACAAGATATTGTAACTAAAAACACTGGATAGTCAATTGTTATCTAATTCTGACACAAAGCTATTTTCGGGAATTAGGGTAAGAATTGCTATAATTAGCCTTACTTTGTCTTTTGTTATCTGAAAACAGTTACTAGACAAAGCTTTCAGAGAATGCGATCGCAAAGTTTGTGAGCAATGCGGGGTAATATAACTAGATGGGAAATAGACAAATAATTTTGCCTGAGTACTTATGTTTAGCTTGAAAAATTTACGCAATTCATATTTCAAGGGTATTGTTCTAATCGTTTTAGTATTAGGAATTATTTTTCGATTGGGTAATTTAGATGTTAAACCCTATTGGGAAGATGAAATCTACACTTCAATGCGGATTTCTGGCTATCAGTCAGAAATGCTAAAAAAGGTAGTCCTTGGTAAGCCTATTCAAGTTAAGACTCTCTCTCAATATCTGGATGTCAAGTCTGGTCAATCCTGGATAGATACCTCAATTGCCTTGGTAAATAAACCTGAACATACTCCCTTATACTTTTTGCTGACCAGATCTTGGGCTAAGCTTTTTGGAAGCTCAATTTGGTCAATGCGGGCTTTTCCTGCTCTAGTTAGTCTCTTAACTTTGCCACTATTTTATTGGCTAGCACTCTTACTGTTTGAGTCACCGACTGTCGCCAGTACCACATTTTGTCTTGCTTGTGTTTCCCCAATTATGATTCGCTACGCTCAGGAAGCGAGACCCTACAGTTTATGGATAGTCTGTATTTTGCTGTCTAGCATAATGTTGCTGAGGGCATTACGTCTTGATACAAGGCGTTCCTGGATTTATTACAGTGTCACCGTTTCATTAGCTTTTTTGACCCATCTATTGTCAGGCTTCGTTTTTCTCGTACATAGTCTTTATGTATTAATGCTGCTGAGATTTCATTGGTTAATGCCAAAAGCAAGGTCTTCTGAAAAAATCTCAGATTCATCGCTTTCTAGTCGCAAACTATTAAATAAACAGAAATTACAACATTATTTTAAAGCTTTAGGCATAGGCTTATTACCTTTACTGCCATGGTTTGTCTTGCTGATTTCTCGTCTTTCCTCAGTACAAGAAGCTGCTCATTGGCTCAACGAAGATCAACCCTTGACAGAACTTATTATTAAATGGGTCGAAAATATTATCCGTATCTTTTCTGTTCCGTTTCCCAGCCAAGACATCCGATTATTATTTTGGGTTATACCTATATGCATTTTACTTGCCTGGTCGGTTTTCAAAATGATATCAAAGAGTCACTTGCAGGGTTGGCTTTTGCCCACTCTTCTCTGCATTATCCCTTGTGGCATATTAATGGTATCAGATTTGTTTTGGGGAGGGCAAAAATCGACGGTTTTTAGGTATTTATTGCCTAGCTATATTGGTGCTTTACTCATCTTTGGCTTTGGTTTGAGTTCTAATTATAGGGAGTTACATAAGCATTCTAAAAACTATGCTTTTGTTAAAAGTGTGATTTTCTATTCTGTTTTGATTGTTGCTATCTCTGCTTCTTGGTTTAATCTTCAGTCTTCTACCTGGTGGGGAACAGAATCAAGTTCCGAAATATCTGCTGCTCAGGCTATTATTCATAATTCAAATCAGGCGATGGTAATCTCAGATCAGCGTTTTGGTGATTTTATGTTTTTTGCGTTTTTA
>JASJDI010000257.1 GCA_030065155.1 Xenococcaceae cyanobacterium MO_188.B29 | reverse complement strand
TACATTAGTTATTCAGATGTCTAGGTTCTGAACGGGTGGTTTTCAATTTTTATAATTGATTAGCACCCAACAAGTCGCACTATTGCTTATTACTCATTACTCGTTACCATATCGAGCGAATCAATATCTAGTAGTAAAGCAAGGTAATGTCTTCCTTGTCTACCTTGTCCTCCTTGCCCATTTTTTCCAAGACTTTTGGATTAATGAATTGGTGTTCTAGGCGTTACTAAGAATGAATTGAACCATCAGGTAGAATAGCCCCTGTTAACTTCACTGCGGTTAACTTAACCATAATTTTTTGATTGATAGCAACTTTTGCCCCAGTCAAATCTGCCCCAGTCAAATCTGCACCACTTAAGTCTGCCCCAATTAAATTAGCTTCCTGTAAGTTAGCCTTGCGCAGATTCGCCCCCAACAAATTAGCCCTAAAAAGATTTGCACCTTTGAGGTTAGCTTCTTCTAAAATAATTTTATGGAGAAAACTATCACTCAAGTCAGCGTAACTCAGATTAGCTTGATGTAAATTTCTGCCAGAAAGGTCTTTTTCTTGAAGATTAGCCCGACTGAGATCTACTCCTCTCATATCTTTGTAGTAGGGTCTGTAGTAAGAATTGCCTGTATTGGTATAGTAATAATTTGTTTGCTTAGTCTCAGTGTTAGTTTGTTGGCGATTAGAGTTAGAATTTTTAGCTGATTGGTAGGTTTGATGAGTAGAGTAGGGATTTTTGGGTGTTTGGTAAGTTTGGTGGGTAGAGTGAGGATTTTTGGGTGTTTGATAAGTTTGACGTGTATGATAATGGTTTTTAGGTGTTTGATAGGTTTGACTATAGTAGTAAGGATTTTTGCGTGCTTGATGAGTTTGACTATAGTTTTTGGATTTAGCTGTTGATTGTCTATGAATTTTGCTATTGCCGTCTTGACGATGGAATGAACGCAGCAAATCCCGCGCATGGTTAATTTCTTTTAACTTCTCTGCTGATTTTTGAATTAACCGATGATTTTCTTGAGGAAGGCGATCGGGATGCCAAATAAACACTAAATCTTTATAGGCTTGGTTTACTTCTTCGAGAGATGCCCCTACTTCTAATCCTAAGACTCTATAGTATTGCTCTAGATTATGACTCACTATCGCAATTTTCCTCTTAACTATTGCCTGAGTTTTACTTCAGATCGACTAATCTGAAATAGCTTTATTTTCCAAGATAGTTATTTTAAGTCGCGATCGCCGTTAAATATTAAAGAAAATTACTAATTCTTATCTCAGGTTTATAAAATGCTTATGGTTCTTGCTTTTTTGTATGATAAATCTCTGTAGGGTTAAGTAGTTAGTGGTTAGTCCTTAGTTTTTAGTAGGAATGCAAGGCTTACGTTGATAACAAGTAACAAGTAGCAGAAAATATATGGTTTCAGTTAAAGATCGAGTTGTATTAATTACAGGGGCAAGTAGTGGGATTGGGTTAGCTTGCGCTAGAGTTTTTGCTCAAGAGGGGGCATCTCTGGTTTTGGCAGCCCGTCGCTTGGAACGTTTACAAACCTTAGCAGAAGAACTACAAAAAACTTTTAGTAGTAATGTTCATGTCGTAGCGATGGATGTAAGCGATCGCGCTCAAGTAGAATCAACCCTATCATCTTTACCTGAGCCTTGGAATGAGATAGATATTTTAATTAATAATGCTGGTTTGAGTCGTGGTTTAGATAAACTCTACGAAGGCAAATTTCAGGATTGGGAAGAGATGATCGATACCAATGTTAAGGGTTTACTCTACGTAACCAGATATCTTGTCCCAGGAATGGTAAGTAGAGGCAGAGGACACGTTATTAATCTAGGCTCGATCGCTGGACATCAAACCTATCCTGGTGGTAATGTCTATTGTGCCACTAAAGCTGCAGTAAGGGCATTATCTGAAGGATTGAAACTAGATTTGTTAGGTACCCCCATCCGCGTGAGTTCCGTCGATCCTGGCTTAGTAGAAACTGAATTCAGTCAAGTGAGGTTCAGAGGAGATAATCAACGAGCCGAAAAAGTTTATCAGGGTATGACTCCCCTTACTCCAGAAGATATTGCCGAAATTGTCCTTTTCTGTGCCACCCGCCCACCCCACGTTAATCTCAGCGAGATATTAGTATTACCTACGGCTCAGTCTAGTGCCACATTAGTCGATCGTCAAAAATAGAGAGATAGGGGAGATAGGGGAGATAGGGGAAATAGGGGAGATAGGGAAGATAGGGGAGATAGGGGAGATGAGGAGGAAATGCTATCTTCTGACTTCTGACTTCTGACTTCTGACTTCTGAACTCCTGAACTCCTGAACTTCTTCTCCGAAAGTAGTACTTTCCGAATGCCACAACTCGATCGATTTAAGTCATCATAATAAAAGAGAACAAAAATTAATATATCTACAAAAAATAATTCTAATGGTACTATTTGGTTTCGGTAAAAAAGCTTCTATGCCTTCTCCTGACAAGGCTTTACCAGGACGCAGTGAATCTATGCCTATTTCTAATAAGCACTATGTTAACGGTAATCCCCTTAAACCTCCTTTCCCCGAAGGTATGAAGACAGCAATGTTTGGTTTGGGTTGTTTCTGGGGTGCTGAAAGAAAATTTTGGCAACAAGACGGAGTTTATTCTACAGCCGTAGGTTATGCAGCAGGATATACTCCCAATGCTACCTATCAAGAAGTATGTACAGGGATGACAGGACATAATGAAGTTGTCTTGGTGGTATACGATCCTGCTGTAATTAGTTACGAAGACTTACTCAAAGTATTTTGGGAAAGCCACGATCCTACTCAGGGTATGCGTCAGGGCAATGACGCAGGTACGCAATATCGTTCTGGCATCTATACTTATTCTGATGAACAACAAAAATTAGCTGAAGCATCTAAAGCAGCTTATCAAGCAGAATTAGCTAAAGCTGGTTACGCTGAGATTACAACTGAAATTATGACTGCACCCGAATTTTATTATGCAGAAGAATACCATCAACAATATTTAGCTAAAAATCCTAATGGATACTGCGGTTTGGGTGGTACAAAGGTTTGTTATCCATCTTCGGTGGAAGGAGTTCAGAATACAGGAGTTCAGTAGTTCAGGAGAGAAAATGTAGGGGCGGTTCGCAATTTGTAGGGACGTAGCATGCTACGTCCCTACAGTAGAATTAACAGGAAAATGTTTGCTACAACTGTTCATGTCTTTTGTTCGTTCATACCTAAAAAAAAATAGTGTTTGGGTTCATCTGTGGCTGGTTTTATTTTGGCTAGCTGTAGGGATTGGATTGCGCTTTACTAATCTAGAATCTAAACCACCCTGGGCTGATGAATGGGCAACATTAGTATTTAGTCTTGGTCATGGATTTCGGGATGTTCCTTTAGACCAAATTATTTCTTTAGATGCTTTACTCTTACCCGTACAATTAGACAGCACAACTCAAGCGGGGGATGTGGTTAGGCGGTTGATGCAAGAGAGTACCCATCCTCCTCTCTATTTTATACTTACTCATCAATGGTTAAAACTTTTTTCCCCACAGTCGGGATTAGTATCTATTTGGCAAGCGCGATCGCTCAGTGCTTTATTTGGTGTTTTAGGTATTCCTGCCATATTCGGCTGTAGTTGGTTGCTCTCTCGTTCTCTAGTCGTAAGTCAAATAGCAGCAGGATTGATGGCGGTTTCTCCTTATGGGATTTATCTGGCACAAGAAACCCGTCACTATACTTTCGCTATTCTCTGGGTAATGGCTTCTTTAAGCTGTTTGATTGTCACAGTACGTCATTTGCAGAAAAATGTGCCTCCTCCTAATTGGTTGATGCTGATTTGGGTGTTCATTAACAGTATTGGGGTTGCTACTCATTACTTTTTGGCCTTGACTTTAGTAGCAGAAACATTTGTGTTATTAGGGTTTTGGTTGCCACAGATACTTAGTCGATTGGGTAAAAAGCCTTTGCTTGAAGCTCTTTTTCCCCTACCCTTCCGCAGAATTGGCATTGCTATGTTAGGTACTTTTATCGGTTGTGCAGGGTGGATTTTTGCTGGGAGAGATATCCCTGATAATCAACTAACAGACTGGATTCAACATGGTAATCCTTTAGGCAGTGAATTTTTTGAACCGATAGGTAGGTTGATTGCTTGGATAACAACTATGGTGTTGCTTTTGCCGATCGAAAATACTTCATCGATTGTAGTAATTATATCTAGCGTAGTTTTAACGATAGGATTACTGGGGCTAATTTTTGCTGTAGTTAAATATCTAGCAAAATCTACTACAAAGTTAAATAGCCTTTTACTGAAGCAGGTTATAGTTCGGTTTATCTTAGCAGCAACTTTGTTAGTGTTAGCATTTGCTTATGGGTTCGATCGAGATTTGACTCTAGCTGCTCGTTTTCAGTTTTTTTATTTTCCTGCTGTTTTATTATTAGTAGCTGTAGTTTTGGCTGATAATTGGCAATCTATTGCTAGAGGATGGAGAACAAAAAGTATTGTTGTCGTTACTCTCTTAATAAGTTTTCTAGGCGGATTAACGGTTATCAACAATTATGGCTATACTAAACCCGATCGACCTGATATAGTTGTGCCTGTCATGATAGAAGCGCAACAACTTACCCCGCAAATTCCTGTTTTAGTTGCCACCGTCCACAAAAATCACGAACAAACAGGGGAAATGATGGGTATTGCCTGGGAATGGCAGAAAATGGGATCAGAGGTTGGGGATCGGGATTTAGGTATCGTAGGGGCAAACGGCCCTTCGCCCCTACAAGAATATCCTAAATTTCTTTTACTACACAAAAAAGAAGATTCAACGGTTGCTACTCGAAATCTATATCGCAATTTAGATTTGCTTCCTCGTCCCCTCGATATTTGGCTAATTAATTTTGCTGCCCCCGATGAATTAGAACAAAATGGCTGTAGTGCTGATGAATATTTTAAACGTAAATCCCCTGGATATCGTTATAGACTATATCATTGTCTATGATTGAGCAAGAGAAAAGTATCGAGTGTGAAAAAGGATTCATTTAATTGGTCTTGTTTGCTTGGTTTAATATTTCTAGGTGCAATTCTGCGTTTTACCAACTTAGCATCTAAACCACCTTGGTCTGATGAATGGGCAACTTTGGTATTCAGTTTAGGGCATAGTTTTCGGACTATTCCTGTAGATCGAATAATTTCCCTTGATACTCTGTTATCTCCTTTGCAGTGGGATACTACGACTCAACCAAAAGATGTAATTAGCAATTTACTAACAGAGAGTACTCATCCTCCCCTTTATTTTGTACTTACTCATTGGTGGTTAAATCTGCTCGATCGAAATCAAGGTTTAGTTTCTATTTGGTGGGGGAGAAGTTTAAGTACTTTAATGGGAGTAGCCTCTATTCCTGCTATGTTTAGTTTAGGCTGGTTATTCTCTGGTTCTTTTACCGTTGCGGGAATGTCTGCTGCTTTAATGGCGGTTTCTCCCTACGGAGTTTATCTATCTCAAGAGGCACGTCATTACAATCTAGCTATACTTTTGGTTATAGCTTCTTTAGCTTGTCTTCTGTTGGCTATTCGCTGTATCGATCGCAAAATTGCTGTTCCTCTGTGGATTGTTTTTATCTGGATTATTAGTAATAGTTTGGGTGTAGCTACCCATTATTTTTTTAGCTTGACTTTAGTAGCAGAAACTATAGTGCTATTTAGTTTTTGGTTAACAGAATTAAGAGATAAAAAAGGGGATACTTTGGCTATTTATTGGTCAAGAATCTATCTAGCTATAGTAGGTACTTTTATTGGTTGTTCTGTTTGGGTTTTTACTTGGTATAGTATCCGCAATAATCAATTAACAGATTGGGTATTTGATGGTAATCCTTTAGAAGAGTTCTTTGATCCTATCTCCAGGTTATTAATCTGGATAATTACGATGGTTTTTCTCTTACCTGTAGAGGGAACGCCAGAGTGGGTAAGCATTAGTTCTGGAGCAATAATTTTATTATTAATAGCTTGGTTAATACCTAGTTGTATCAGAAGTTGGAAAATCTGTAGTCAAATCTATGCTACTAATTTGGGTATTTCCATTTTATCCAGATTTTTAGTTAGTGCGATCGCTCTTATTTTAACTATTACTTATTTTTATGGTGCAGATTTAACTCTTTCTGCTCGTTTTCAGTTTATTTATTTTCCAGTAATCTTACTCTTATTAGGGATGATTCTGGCTTATCTTTGGCAAGAAGCAAAATTCTTTCGCTCAAAAAAAGTCAGAAAGTTTTTACAAGCAACATCGTCAGAAGAATTACTAGAGAAAACCTCGAAATTAACTAAACTTAATTCTAATTCACCCTATCAATATTGGCCATGGTTCACACCTAAAGGAAAAAAAGTTATTTATCTTACTCTATTAGTAGGAATTTTAGGTGCATTAACAGTAATCAATAATTTTGCTTACCAAAAAGTAGAACGTCCCGATGTCGTTGTTCCTGTCATGGTAGAAGCTCATCATCGAGTTGCCACTAAAACCCCCGTCCTGATAACTACTCTGCATAAAACTCATGGACAAACAGGAGAAATGATGAGTCTAGGTTGGCAGTTTCAACAACTTTTAGCTAAAGATAAGTTGAACTTTAAGCCCAAATTTTTATTAGCCCACAATGATAGTGAAGATGACCCTAAAGCAACCCAAGTTTTGTATCAAGAATTAGCGAAAATGCCTCGTCCTTTTCAATTATGGGTAGTTAATTTTCCTGCACCAATGGAGTTAGAAAAACAAAATTGTACTACTCAAGACGAGCGCAAACGTAGGGCAACAGGTTATCGTTATCAACTATACAGTTGTTTTAATGTTGTATCAACTAAACTGGATTTGCTATGAGAGGTCTATTCTACTTGATGCTACATTTTTCTCTGGTAAAGATTGTATTCTGAATATAAACTAACTAGACAAATAATCGCTCTATGGATTTATCCCCTAACTCGAATACTGCCAAAAATCTCGAAGCTGCTTTTGGTGGTGAATCAATGGCAAATCGCAAATATCTATTTTTTGCTGAAGTGACTCGAAAACTGGGCATGAAAGAACTTGCCAAACTGTTTAAAGAAACTGCTAACCAAGAAACCGAACACGCTTTTGCCCATTTTCGTTTATTACACCCCGAATTAGCTGTAGAAGATCCTGCCTCTTTAACAGAAGAACAAAAAAAAGCGATCGCTGCTCGTTGTTTAGAATTAGCCATTGAGGGAGAAACCTACGAATACACAACCATGTATCCCGAATTTGCCGAAGCTGCCAAACAAGACCGTGACAGCGATGCTGTGGCAGAATTTGAAGCTCAGACGACAGAATCTCAAGAACACGCCCAAGATTTTCGTAAAGCTGCCCATAACTTTGGTTTACTCACCAGCATCGAACAACATCATGCAAGACAATATACTGATGCCTTAAGCACTTTAGATGGCAAAACTGTCATCAAAAAAGCTCCTAGTCAAGAGCCGACTACTCAAAAATGGATTTGTCGTCAATGTTCGATGATTTATGACCCTGTTATAGGCGATCCTGAGTCGGGAATTGCTCCTGGTACACCCTTTGCTGCTATTCCCGATGATTGGAGTTGCCCTATATGTGGTGCAGAGAAAAAACTCTTTGTTCCTTATGAAGAACCTGCTGCTGCCTAGAAAATCTAATAGTTAATGATTTTGTAGTCTGCTTAATATATTCAATATTACTCAACTAAGTAGGTAGGCAAGATTATTTGTATATTGACTACCTACTGATATTGGTTCGGTTCTATGGGACGCATCGGCATCTTCTCAATTGTTACACCATTAGCCTATCGCAAAAGATAAAACAAGCGATTAAGACTTACCCAAAAATTTTATTGATAAGCAAAATCACACAAGGAAAAGTAGGGACAAGTAGAACAATTACTCTCTGAAGGTTTTGCTTGATAATTACCTGCACTAATTTGTGTCACCAAGTCTTCTACTTCTGGAGTTAAGCTATCTAATTCAGCTTCAGAAAAACTGTGTAAATAGTCGTGACGGAGATAAGCTATGTATGCTTGTTTATATTCTAAGGCGCGAGCATAAGCCCATAATTGAAAACGATGATCCTGAGGATCGCAAGATCGAGCGCTTTTATAATCTAAGATCCAATTATCCCCTACTAAATCTACTACACCAATAAAAGTTATTTGTCCTAGTTGCAATCTAACTTGTTTTTCTTTAGCAATAGCATTATGACGAAAGGGTTGATAAGTAGGAATTTGCTGGAATCTTTGGGCAAGACTAACCGCTTCTTGAATTACCTCTTGACTCCAACTAGAATCAGCAAAAGGAGATAAACTGTTCACATCAAACAGATTGTGTTCTAAGGCTTTATGAACTAATGTTCCTACTTGCATACTGTAAGCAATTCCTTCTCCTAAACCTGGATGTCCTTCAATAAAGCGAAATTGAAAACTCTGCGGACAGCGTGCGTATTCGCTTAATGCGGTTACAGGTAGTTCGGATATACCAGAGCCTAGATCTTTGAGGAGTAGAGATGGAGAGGTAGAGGGAGATGGGGAAGATGGGGAAGCAGAGGGAGATGTAGAGACGCAAAATTTTGCGTCTTCTTGGGGGATAATTTGGATGGGAATTTGAGCAGATTGTAAAGCGGGGGTTAATCTAGCGAAATCTCCTTTATCTGGTTCGGTTGCGCTGATAATTAGATAATCTCTGGCTCTAGTTAGAGCTACATAAAGAATACGGATAGCTTCTTCCACTTCTCTTTGATTTTGCTGATATTCCAACCATCGATAAAGAACAGGTTTTTGCGTTTCCCCTTGTTCATCTTTACTTTTAAGCGCAACTCCCAATTTGCTATCAAAATACACTGAAGGAGAAGAGTTAGGTCTTTCTTTGCTTAAATCTGCCACTACAACTAATGACCACTCTAAACCTTTGGCAGCAAAAATAGTCATTAAAGAAACGGCATTATCTGTTTCTAGAAGTGGACGGGGAACTGCTATTTCTTCGGCAAATAAACGCTTAAGACGGCGTACTACTCCAAATAGATCGTCTGTACCCTGTTCTAATTCTTTGACTAATTGGCAAAATCCTTGCCAGTCTGCTAGTCGGCGTTTTGCTTTGGATAAGTTAGCAATAACAGCAGTATATCCTGTCAGACGATCGATCGACTGCAAAAGACGAGAGGGTGCTTCTTCTTTGGTTTGATAGATTAACTTTTGGAGAACACTAAGAGGGTATTCTAGTTCACTGATTTGGCTAGTTTGAATTTTTGTCCACCAATCAATTTGACTATTTACTTCTTCTATCCCTAGTTTAAATAAAAGACGATCGCTAAGGGCAAAAAAAGGACTTCTTAACACTGCTATTAAAGCAATATTATCTCGGCGATCGGCAAGAAAACGCAATAATGCCCAACCATCTTTAGCTTCTCTGGTTGCCAGTAAGTTACCACCACCAGAAGGTGCGACAGGAATACCTATTGCTGATAAAGCTTCACTATATATTTCTAGTGGTTGCCAAGTACGAGTTAGAATGGCAATGTCTCTTGGTTGTAGGGGACGTAGTTGCTGAGTTTGTTTATCATAGACTGGGGTTTTGCCATCTAGCATCTGTTTAAGTCTGTTGGCTAGATAAGCAGCTTCTGCTAGTTGACGCTCATTTTTCTTGCTTTCTTTATCTTTTTCCACTGCAAATGCTTGTATATAGGGAAAGCTATTCTTCTTTTCCTCCATTTCCTCATCCTGTTTCGATAAACCTAATTTCTGCTCCCCCTGCTCCTTATGCGAAGCGGTATCCTTTAGGACTGCTCCCCCTGCT
>JASJDI010000256.1 GCA_030065155.1 Xenococcaceae cyanobacterium MO_188.B29 | reverse complement strand
ATTGATGAAGCAGGAATTAAAATTGCTCTTAATAACAATCTCTGTCGCTGTACGGGCTATGCTGCGATTAAACGTGCTGCTAGTGCCTTAGTGGAATCTCTTGGTAATGGAGAAGTTAATAACCTAGAAACTTGGATTAACAAGGGCATTATTCCTCAATATTTCCGCGATATTCCTCACCGCCTGCGTCATTTACCACCATCGCTTACAGAATCAAACAACGATCGAGCCTCACCTGAATTTACTATTGCGGGAGGAACGGATCTTTACGTGCAGCAAGGGGATATCCTGGCAGAATCGGCAATAAGGTTTTTAAATCAATCTCCCCAGATGAAGGGAATTATAACTGAGGGAAATAGTATTCATATAGGCGCACTGACAACTTTTGCGGACTTTGCTAATCACCCTGACATTATCGAGCTGATTCCGCACATTCAAACTTACATTCAGAGAATTGCATCCCATACAATTCGCCAGCGTGCCACTGTGGGCGGGAATATTATTACTGCTTCCCCCATAGGCGATATCAGCGTTCTCCTCTTAGCTTTAAATGCCAATCTGGTTTTACAAGCAGGAGATAATATTCGTAATGTCTCGCTAAGAGACTTTTTCCGAGGTTATAAGAAAACAGCGAAGAAACCAGACGAAATTCTGACAGAGATTATTATTCCGATCCCTCCTTTAGCAACAAAATTTAATTTTGAAAAAGTCTCCAAACGTCAGTATCTAGATTGTGCTGCGGTTAATAGTGCGATCGCTATTCGCTGTGAAGAAGATACCATTCACGAAATCTCAATTTCTATGGGAGGAGTCGCCCCTATTCCCCTGTTCCTCAAACAAACCAGTAATTACTTCATTGGCAAACGGATAACTCAAGAAACCATTGCTGGTGCTTTTCCGATTCTGCAAGGGGAAATCTCTCCCCTGAGCGATATTCATGGTTCTGCCAGTTACAAGCGACTGCTAGCCCGCCAACTCTTAATAGCTCACTTTAGCAAACTGTTTCCTGAATTTATCTGTTTAAAAGACTTCTATGAAAAGAATTGACGCTATCTATCATGTTAGGGGAGAGGCTGAATATGTTGACGATCTACCCCTCCCTGCCGAAATGCTTTATGCAGAAGTCTTTGCCTCCCCTGTGGCTCATGGCAAAATTTTATCGTTAGAAATTAAAGATGCTCTGGCATTAGAGGGAATTGTCGCTGTATTTACCGCAGATGATATTCCAGAGAGTAACCAATGGGGAACGATTATTGCCGATTGTCCTTTATTGGTAAAAGATGAGGTGCAGTATATAGGACAACCTATTGCTATAGTTGTAGGCCAAACAAGAGCGATCGCCCAAAAAGCCACAAAATTGATTCGTTTAGAAGTTGAGGAACTGCCCATTATTGTTAATCCCCGTAAAGCTTTTAGCCAAGGACAAATTATTGGCACTCCCAGAATCTTCGTCTTAGGAGATGTAGATAGTGCCTGGGAAGAATGCGACTTAATTGTGGAGGGAAATTGTGAAATTGGTGGACAAGAACATTTGTATTTAGAAACTCAGCGATCGCGAGTCATTCCCTTAGAAGGAAATAATCTGCGGGTTTATTCAGCAACTCAAAACCCTACTCTCACCCAAAAAACCATCGCCCAGATGTTAGGTTTATCCTGTCATGCCGTGGAAGTAGATGTTAAACGCTTAGGAGGCGGATTTGGCGGGAAAGAAGAACAAGCAACTCACTGGGCTTCTTTAGCAGCTTTAGCAGCTTGGCATACTGGTAAACCAGTGGAATTAGTCTTATCTCGTTCAGATGATCTTAAAATGACGGGAAAACGCCATCCCTACTCCTCCGATTTTAAAATTGGGGTGACTAATGAGGGGAAGATTCTCGCTTATGAAGTCAAGCACTATCAAAACGCGGGTGCTTATGCCGATCTCTCAACAGCGGTTTTAGAAAGAACCCTATTTCACAGCACCAACGCTTACTTTATCCCCAATACCCGTATTTTTGCTGTCTCTTGTCGTACAAATCTGCCTCCCAGTACGGCAATGCGAGGTTTTGGGGGACCTCAGGCAATGTTTGTCATCGAAAGTGCGATCGCAAAAGTAGCAGAAACTTTGGACATTTCCCGTGAGGAAATCCAAAGGAAAAACCTTCTGCGATTGGGGGATAGTTTTTCCTATGGACAAAAAATCAAGACCAACAGTATGCGTCGCACTTGGTTGGAAGCAGAACAGACTTATAACTTGACAGCTATCAGCGAGCGCATTAACCATTACAACGCCAGTCATTTTGAGACGAAAAAAGGTTATGCTGTTATGCCCATTTGCTTCGGCATTTCCTTTACGGCAAGCTTTCTCAATCAAGCTAGTGCCTTAGTTCATGTCTATACCGATGGTAGCGTGAGTATTACTACAGGTGGGGTAGAGATGGGACAGGGTTTAAGTACCAAAATTGCTGCGATCGCCTCGAAAGCTTTTGGCATTGGTTTACAGCGTATCAAGATTGAGAGTACCAACACCACCCGCATTGCCAATATGTCTGCTAGTGCTGCTAGCGTGACTACCGATTTAAATGGTAATGCTACCGTGCTCGCGATCGCTCAAATCTTAGACCGTCTTAAAGCTTTGGCAGCAAAAGAATTAGGGGTAAAGGATACAGAAAATATAGCAATCGCCAAGGAAAAAGTTATTTACGCAGGGAAAGAAACCGATCTAACTTGGGAACATTTAGCAAAAGCAGGCAATCTTGCCCGCATCAACCTTTCTGCCCATACTTTCTATGCCACACCTGGATTGGAATTCGATCGCGATCGGGAAAAGGGACATCCCTTCGCCTATCATGTTTGCGGTACGGCAATTGTGGAAGTTACTCTAGATTGTCTGCGGGGAATCTATCAGATAGATGCAGTAAAAATTGTCCACGATTTAGGGCGATCGGTCAACGAATTAGTCGATCGAGGACAAGTAGAAGGAGGACTGGCTCAAGGCTTAGGCTGGATGACTATTGAAGATTTACAGTTCAATGAAAAAGGAGAATTGCTTGCCAATAACCTGGCAAATTACAAAGTACCCGATATCTACTTCATGCCCGATCTCATTGACATTAAGTTTCTAGAAAATGATGATAATTCTCCTGCGCCCTATGGTTCCAAAGCTGTGGGCGAACCACCATTTATGTATGGGATTGGGGTGTTTTTTGCTATCCGTGAGGCGATGAAAGCTTTTCAGCCTCAGATAGAGTTTGCGTTTACATCTCCGCTGACACCTGAAAGGGTTTTGTGTGAGTTGTATGCAGATCAACTCAGGCAAATGAACTCACATGGCGATCGCATTAGATTGAAATAATTTGCATTTCTGTATCTTAACAATACCTGGTAATCTAAGCAGCATGAATAAGAAGCAACTATTAGAAACAGCAGGAATTAAAGCAGGTAATTGGGTGGAAAATCTAATTCCATTTAAGCCTAGACCCAGATTTGGTTCTGGTCATTTTGCCTTTGCGGTAGTTCTAACGTTTACCTTTTTTACCTTTCCTGGCACCGTCTACACGGCTACGACTACAACCATTTCCCAGTCATCACAACCCGATACAAAACCCAGAAATCAGCCAAGCGATCAGGTGATGACCCCGTTAACAAAGGCAATCGAGGAGAATAATACTGTTTCAGATAGTCGGGCAGAAATTATTGCAGCTCTGATTACAAGTTTTGCAGCTGTGATTGCAGCTAGTTTTTCTTTATGGATAGCTTATCGGAATAGTAAAACCCAAGAGAAAATTGCTGAATTCAATCGTAATACACAAACGGAAATTACTAAATTAGAGGGTAAGCTTACTCGTAATACACAAACGGAAATCGCCAAATTAAATGATCAGCTTACTCTTAATACACAAACGGAAATTACTAAATTAGAAAGTAAGCTTACTGGTGACATGCTTCGAGATGCTCGCCTTGAAGAGCATGTGTTCAATTCACTCCAGTGGCTCTCTGGTGGCACTCAAAAACGCAGTATTGGAATTGCTGTTATAGATGCGAATTGGGAAAATAAAAAATTATCTCACCTTCGCGAAACCTGGATATCTGTCTTAGTTGCTCAAGCAGTGTACCTTTTGGCAGAACAAGACAGAAAAGAGACCAAGCAAAGGCAACACGAAATTACCAACGCAAACAACATTCTCCGTATATTAGAAAAAACGGTAAAAGAAACAGAGTTACTAGACAATAGACATGTAAAAGAGCTTGAGCGTGCGCTTGCCGCAAGAGAAGAAGAAGAAAAAGCAACAAAAGGCAATAGCAAGCATGGTCCAGAACTCCCTGAAAAATCAGTGGAGCAGTGGCAAAAACTTGCTAACGAAATCAACCGAATATTAGAAAAAACGGCAAAAGAAACAGAGTTGCTAGACGATAAACAGGTAAAAGAGCTTCCGCGCGCACTTGATGCAATAAAAGTCGATAGCAAGCATCGTCTAGAACTCCCTGAAGAAGTAGTGAAGCAGTGGCAAAAACTGGTTGACGATGCAAAAGCCAAAAAGAAACCTCAGTGCTGGTTAAGACTATTTATCAGTTAAAGTAGCTTTAAGCTCTAAGCCATAAGCTTTAGGAATTTGAGTTATTTCTCAATCGAAATGATTGAAAAATATGTCCTTAAAGAAGCACTTCTCAAATGAGCCTTTTAACTTATCCCGAATTCACGTTAAAGAAATATCGCGATCGCATTTTCATCATTAAATAAATGTAATCTTCCGCACCTGGTTAGTAGCCGCTTTACCAAAAGATGATTGAAGGGTTGGTTTTGATTCATGAAGTTTATTCACTAGAGGATATGGTTGGGCATGTTGAATATCTATGAGTCATTTTTGCTACATTATGGGTTATATCAAGTCCTGATAATTACTTTAAATAAAATATGCATCCATGAAATATTTAAAACTGTGTCTAAAAAGCTTACTACTCGCTACTCGCTACTCGCTACTTGACCCCATTTGTTTAAACTGTTCATCCGAACCTGATATTAGTTCTTCATTTGCTTAGATTAGAGAAAAGCAATGAAGATTGATTGATGTTAAAAATGCGATCGCTAGTGCGCGATCGCTCTTGTATGATAATGTTCAATCTCAATTAATCTGAATCATGGTTAGTCCAAAAATTCAGCTACCAGAAGATAAAATCAAAGACTTTAGCGATCGCTGGAAGATTAGTGAATTAGCATTATTTGGCTCGGTTCTCAGGGATGACTTTCGTCCTGACAGCGATATTGACGTGCTGGTTACTTTCAGCCTCGATGCTGATTGGAGTTTATTTGACCACGTTCAAATGCAGCAAGAATTAGTCAATATTTTAAAGCGTAAAGTAGATCTAGTAAGTAAAAGAGCGATCGAACGCAGTCACAATTGGATTCGTCGTCGAGAAATCTTAGAAACGGCAAAAATTATCTATGTCAAGTAATAGAGATCTTGCATCACTTTTAGATATTTGTAAGGCTGCCAAACAAGTTCTGAAGTTTAAAGGAAATTTGGATAAAACTGCCTTTCTTCAAGATGATAAGACTCAATCGGCGATTTTGTATCAACTCCCGATCATTGGCGAAGCAGTGAAACGACTCTCTCAAGAATTACGCCAGCAACATCCAGAAATTCCTTGGTCTTTAATAGCAGGGATGAGAGATAATTTGATTCATGAATACGATGACGTAGATTTAGAGGAAGTTTGAAAAACATCAGATAAAGATATTCCCGATTTACTTGCTTGGTTAAAACCCTTGCTTCCCCAAAAAGACAAATGAGCTTAATTAGAAAATTTTGGACAAAATTACTGCAAAAGCTCTCCGAAAATCAGAAAGTATTCCTTGCTCTCGTTGCTCACCATACCAAAGGTTCTCCAGGAACTACGGGAGCAAAGCTTTGGGTTTCTGAAACTGGCGAAACTTACGGCACTATCGGCGGTGGCATTATGGAACACAAGCTGATCGATCGCGCCAAGGAAATTCTTACAAGAGAAGACTTTAAGCCAGAAATTCAGACTCTCTACCATCGCACTTCTGGTTCTGGGGAAAAGTCAGGCATGATTTGTTCTGGAAGCCAAACCAATCTCTATTACTTGTGTCAACCATCAAGAGACAGAGAAATCATCGAAAAAGTGGTTTCTCTTATCGATCGAGATATTTCTGGCTCTTTGTCGATCGACTCATCAGGAATGTCTCTAGCAGAAAAAGCAGTCAATTTAACTCAACCAGCAATTCAGCTAATCCAAAAGTCAGAAAGTTGGACATACGAAGAACAGTTACTCAATCACCAAAGAATTGCCATTATCGGAGGTGGACATTGTTCCTTGGCACTATCTAGAGTTATGTCTCAATTGGATTACGATGTGCTGGTATTTGATACTAGGCATGAGGTATCAACCTTAACTCAGAATACTTATGCACGGTCTGTCAAAATTGTAGAAGATTATCAAGAAGTAGGTGCTGCCATTCCCTTTCCTCAACTGACTTGTGTAGTTGTCATGACAACGGATTTTACCTCCGATATCCGCGCTTTGTTAGGAGTTGTCTCCCTACCCTGTCCTTTCATCGGCGTAATCGGGAGTCACGCCAAGATTGCTACCATCTTCGAGCAACTGCGACAAGCAGGCGTAAGTACAAGCTTGCTGTCTCGTCTCTATGCGCCGGTAGGACTGCCTATCGGTAGCCATACGCCAGAAGAAATTGCGATCAGCATTGCTGCTCAAATTTTGCAAGAAAGGAAACTCTGATTGACATACAATTAATTTGGTCGAGCGTTACTAAATTAATTAATAAAAAAACAATGAAAGCAAGTTATGAAGGACTTTTATTTTCATTAGTATCTATGATTACTATGGGTATTAGTAGCTATCTTTATAAAAAAAGTACTGAAGTTTTAGGAGCAACCAATACAACCTTTTTCTACTATCTATTTAGCGGGATAATTGCATTGTTTGTCTGGCTTATATTTCGAGAAAAGCAACCTTTTACCTCTAGCGATCTTTTCTGGCCAGCCATATTGGCTGTCTTCCTTTTCTCCAGTGTTTGGACTTTTAACTATGCTTTGCAATTTATTGATGTCTCTGTTGCAACAACTATCAGAAGCTTGGGTTTTGTAGTCACAATTTTACTGGCAATTTTTATTTCTCACGAGGAACTCTCAACAAAAGATTGGATAGCTGTTGTTTTTGCTGTAATTGCCGTCTCACTTTTTGGGTCAACAGAATCTTAAAGTTTAACCTCAGTAACTGGAGTTTGTTGTATGCCATCTATACGCCTAATGACCTTGAATGACCTCCCACAAGTTGCTGAATTAGATGGGTTGGCATTCAACACTACACGACGCACTGACAGGCATCTACAGGCTTGTCTAGACCTTAACCCCACAGGTTGCTTTGTTGCTACTGCTCCCAACAACCATCTTGTTGGTTATGTTTTTACCCGAATGTGGGGAATGTTGGGTTGGCTCGGCGTGCTTGGAGTTCACCCCGACCAGCAGGGAGGAGGTTTTGGCAAGGCATTGGTAAATACAGCCATAAAATCTTTGCGAAGTTCTGGATGTCAAAGGATTGGACTCTCAACGGCAGCAGAAAATCCGAATAATGTTGGGCTTTATGTTTGCCGTGGTTTCCTGCCATGCTTTCCTACTTTGGAAGTGTTTAAGACAACGGAACAACCGAAAGAATATATACCATTCACCTTCTCGAATCAGATCGATCGAGATAGGGCATTGAAAATTGTCAGTCAGATTAGTCAACAAGCGAGAGCTGGCTTAGACTACGCTTCAGAAGTTCGCAATGCCTTGAATTATCAGTGGGGAGAGACACTGTTTTTTGGGGAGTCACAACCCTGGGCTTTTGCTCTGGTCAGAACCGAGCCAAAAAGAGAAGAGTCTGTTCAAAAAGTGCTAGAAATATCAGTTATTACCATGCCCCATGAGACGCGCAAGCAGTTACCGAAACTATTCGGCGCAATTGAGGAAATCGCTTACAAGCGGAACTTTTCTCAGATCCATCTTGCCGTTAACACCAGCGATGGGGAGTCATTACAGCAAACATTGAGATATGGTTTTCGAGTTAAGGCTGTGCGAATCAGGATGACTCTCGAAAAAATCCTAGAACCAGCAACTGGTGTTGACTTAAGTAGGTGGGCAATGTAAACAATCAATCGACTTCCAGTGCAACCAGTTTACCAGCACAAATGTCAATCAGTCCCTTATCTGAGAGTTTAAATTCTGTTAGAGTTGGACAAGCTGAAAAGGCGAGTGTCATGAAAGGAGATGGCAGATTGCAACCGATTTTTTGGGCGACATTGCTTAGTACTTCTAAATCAGAGATCGCTTGTTCGTAAGGTTCTTGAGACATCAAGCCCCCAACAGGTAAGCATAACTCCCCAAGAATCTCACCGTTGCTACAGATCGCGATTCCTCCTTGGAGTTCGACTAAGCGATTCACTGCTCTTGCCATGTCAGTATTATTGATTCCCACCACCACAATCTGGTGAATATCAGGAGAGATGCTTGAGGCGATCGCTCCTTCCTTCAGACCAAACCCTCTCACAAATCCTTTAGCAATATTCGGTGCTGTTTTACCATGCCTTTCGACCACCGCTATTTTCAAGATATCTTGGCTAATATCTGGCAAAACTTCCCCATTTTTGACGGTAAGGGTTGCCCTTTCCTTAACACTGATAATTTGTTCTCGGAATACTTTCAGCACATGAACCTGGGTTTCTTTTTCTCTGTCAGTTTTCAAGATAAAATCATCGGGTGCGACTGCTCTTTTTAACCGCACAGTGTTTACCATCCATCTAGGATAGGTTGTCCGTGGGATTTCGGTGATTAACTTTCCCGATCGGGCGATAATTTTCCCATTGACGATTACTGTTTGTACTGAAAAATTTTCCAGATCGTCAATCAGCAAGATATCGGCTATTCTACCTGGTGCAATTCCACCAAGATCGCGATCGACTCCGAAGTATTCTGCTGGATTAAGAGCAGCCATTTGAATGGCAACTACAGGATTAACGCCCGCTTTGATGGCTTTTCTGACCAAATCATCAATTAATCCTTCTTGAGCGATTTCGCGAATATCTTTATCGTCCACGCAAAAGCAACAACGGCGCGGATTCAGTTTCTTTTCAGTAATAACTTTAATCAGTTCAGTCAAGTTGCGCATACTCGATCCTTCTCGGATTACCAAGCGCATTCCTAGCCTTATTCTTTCTATGGCTTCATTTAGAGTAATTGCCTCATGATCTGATTGGATACCTGCTGCCACATAAGCATTTAGATTCCTGCCCCTAAACTCTGGAGAACTGCCATCGACAGTCTTGCCTCTGTTGAGAGCAAGCTGGATCTGCTGCTGTACCTTAGGGTCGTTTTTCAAGACTTCATTGAATAATACCACTTCTCCCAGACCAACAATTTGCTCCCATTCCAGCATTCTTCCCAGGTCATCTAGAGAAAACTCTTGGGCAGAGGTAATCAGATCGGGAGAAGCACAGGGAACTCCTTCCGCAGCAGTAGCCAAAAATTTTAAGGGAGTCCGATTACATTCTTCCAGTAAAAGCTTTATTCCTTCGACTCCCAATACGTTAGCCGTCCAGAGCGTTTCCCAGTTGACCAATGGTGACAAGTTAAACAAAAGTGAGAGTTGTCAACTACTATATATAGTGTTTTGCTAAGTTAATAATACTATATATGGATGAGAGCAAATTATCAAGCGATCGCTTCTTGAAGATTTAGGATAGAGCAAAAATGTCTTGAAAGCTAAAAGCTAATAGCTAAAAGCTAATAGCTAAAACCGATTGACAAACAGTACATCACCTTAACTTGTCACGAATGCAGTTGAC